>CAXMOH010000165.1:0-4419 GCA_964194855.1 uncultured Hyphomicrobium sp. | reverse complement strand
TTGGCCAGCAGGCGCGTGGCCCCGCGGGACGTCATGCTGACGTCGCGGGCCGAGGTCTGGATCACGTTCAACCCGGGCACGCCCCGCATGAGGTCGGCGTAGTTGGTGGCCGCGGAGGCTTCGATCTGCGCCGTGGGGATGACGGTGACGGACACCGGGGCGAGGAGTATCGAGGAGTCCCGGCGCGAGGTCGTGACCTCCACGGTGTCGGAGAATCTCAGGTACTCGTCGTCGTCGGGCTGGCTCGCGCCCGAGGCCTTCCCCGCCGCCGGCGCGGCCGCGGCCTCGACGGGTGGCTGCTCTTCGTCCTGGACGTCGAGCGCCGACACGGCGGGCAACGCGACCGGCAGTGACGCAAAAATGCACAACGAGATCGCGATCCGGTTCACTTTGTGCAACTTTAGGCCACGATAACCGGCGGTTCACTCGTCTGTCAACGAACTGCGCAGCCGCCCGCAAGCGCCCCCCGGGTGAGCGCTGGGGCATAATCGGGACGCAGTTCATGGCTGACAGGGGCACCGGGAACCGGGGGGCGGACGAGCTCGCGACGTTCGTCGGGTGGGGCGATCCCATCGCACGCTCGACGCCGTACCACGCCTGGCAGCCGGTCTTCGCCCGCTACTTCGGGACGGAGGATCTCAAGGACGCGGCCTCACGTCGCGACAAGGTGCTCGCCCGGTTCGCGGATCGGCCGGAGTGGCTCCGTCTCGCGCCCCTCGTCTCGCCGATCGTCCAGGCCGACATCCAGGAGAACGAGCACACCTCCCCGCTCGTCGGGACCGTCCGCGCCGAATCCACTCGCGACCTGCTGGTGGGGCTGCTCGCGGAGACGGCCGAAGAGCGCCCGGTCCTGGTGGTCCTGGACGACGCCCACTGGCTCGACTCCGAGTCGGTGGCGCTGGCGCTCGCCGCGACCCGCAACATCCCGCGGTTGCTGCTGGTCCTCGCCACCCGCCCGACGACGACACCGCTCCCTGCGATGCAACGCCTGCGCTCGCTCCCCGACACGGAGATCATGGAGGTCTCCGGCCTCGACGCCGACGGGCACGAGGCGCTCCTCGCCGACACCTATGGGGTCGCGTCGGTGCCGCCTCACCTGGTCGCCTGGATCCGCAGCAAGACCCAGGGCAATCCCTTTTTCAGCCAGGAGGTGGCCCGCTCGCTCCGCGAGCAGGGCCTGGTCGAGGTCGAGAAGGGCGCGTGGCTCGAGGCGCCCACAGCATCGGAGCTCGAGCGAGTCACCGTCTCGCCCACCGTCGAGGGGATCGTGGCCAGCCGCATCGACCGCCTGACGACGCGCCAGCAGCTCGTCCTCAAGACGGCGAGCGTCGTCGGGTCGTCGTTCGCTCTCTCCATCGTTCGCGACGTCTTCCCCATCGCCGAGCAGAGGAACGAGCTCGAGAGCGAGCTCGAGGCGCTGATCGAGGCCGACCTGCTCACCCGTGGGCCTTCGGGCACCGAGACAGTACACGCCTTCAAGCACGGGATCACCCTCGACGTCACCTACAACATGATGCTGGGCGAGCAGCGCCGGCGGATCCACCGGGCGCTGGGCGAATGGTACGAGCAGAGCCGTGACCTGGGCCCGGGGTCGCTTCTGCCGCTTCTCGCCCACCACTGGGACCGAACCGACGACGACGCAAAGGCGATCGAGTACCTGGAGAAGGCCTCCGCGGTGACCCTCGACGAGGGGGCCTACCAGGAGGCGGCCCAGCTCCTCCGTCGAGTGCTGGAGCGCGACGCCGGTCTGGCCCAGGAGCAAGGAGAGCTGGTCGACGACCTCCGGCGCGCGCGCTGGAACCGGCAGCTCGCCGACGTCCACCTGGGTCTCGGCGAGACGGAGGAGTGCAGCCGCCGGGTGCGCACGTCGCTGGAGCTCGCCGCTCACCCGCTGCCCGACTCGCGCGCCGCCTGGAAGAAGAGCCTCGTCCTGCAGATCCTGATCCAGACCAGCCATCTTCTGACGGCAAGAAGCCGTCGTGCGCCGGTCCCAGACGAGCACAAGCTCGAGGCGGCCCGGGCGGCCACGGTCCTCGCCGAGCGGGCCTACTACGAGAGCGACGCCCTGGCCATGGCCACCGCCAGCCTTCTCGCGGTGAACCTGGCCGAGAAGGTCGGCGAGTTCGCCCTGGTCGCCCGCTCCTATGCCTTGATCGGCCTTTTCGCCGGCTTGAGCCGGCTCCACCCCCTGGCCCGCCGCTACTTCGAGCGGGCCCGCACCGTGGCCCGCGAGACCGAGGACTACCGGGGGCTCAGCGTGGCACGGCTCATCGAAGGCAACTACCACCTGTGCTTCGGAGAGTTTGGCCCCGCCTACGAGCTGTACCGCACCGCCCTGGAGGAGGCCCGGGCCTTCGGGACCTGGAAAGAGCGCGAGATGCTCGAGGCCACTCTGGCGACGGCCGACGACTACACGGGCCGGTTCCGCGACAGCCTGGAGCGCTGGTCGAGGATCCTGGAAGTGGGCGAGGAGCAGGCGAGCGCCCAGCTCCGGGTGTACGGCATGATTGGCATCGTCCACGACCTCCTCATGCTGGGCCGGATCGACGAGGCCTTCGAACGCTTCGAGGCCCTCGAGCAGGCGAACACGAAGAGCGACCTGGCGAACAACAACGTCGTCGTGAACGGGATCGTCGCCATCGGCCACCTGCGACGGGGCTCGAAGGCCGCGGCTCGCACCGCGGCCGACGAGACGATGAAGTGGATCCGCCAGCTGGGCACGTTCTCCTTCTATCTGATGACCGGCCACTCGGCGCCCGTCGAGGTTTATCTCGAGCTGTGGGAGTCGGCGCGGCGCGAAGCGCCTTCCGACGTCGACGGCCTGCGGCAGAGCGCCCTGGAGGCGCTGGCCCAGATGCGCTCGTGGGCAAAGAGCTTTCCGGTCGGGGAGCCCCGGGCGCGACTCTTCGCAGGCCAAGTCCACTGGCTGAGCGACCGGCCGAGCAAGGCGCGGGCTTCCTGGCTCTCCGCCCTCGAGCGCTCCCGGGCCCTCGGCACGCCCTTCGAAGAGGCGCTGGTCTGCCACGAGCTCGGGCGAACGGGGGTTCTCCCGCCGGGCGACGCGCGCAGCCACCTCGAGCGCGCCCAGAGCCTCTTCGCCGAACTCGGGTGCGAGCACCACCAGGCCCGCACCGAGGACGCGCTGCGCCGCGCGGACGTCACCGCCGCCTGAGGGTCCTCGCGCCGGCTGGGACCCTACTTCTCCGCGACCTTCGCTTCCAGGTTCTTCTTCACGTTCAGCAGCGCGTCGGTCGAGGCCGCGATGACGGCGTTGTGGAACATCAGCTTGTCGAAGACCACCATCAGCCAGTTGGGCGAGGAGTACTCGAGGACGCGCTGAAAGAGCGTGCCGCCGCCCACCTCACAGAAGGTGTAGTTGATCGTCGCCCTCCCCCCGGAGCTGAGCTTGGGCAGAAACCCCTTCTTCTCCGCGTACCCGTGGTAGCGGAAGGTGTGAGGCCGATTCCGCTCCAGCGCCTCCCAGTAGAAGTAGCCGCTCCAGAGGGGGAGCTTCACCTCTTCGCGCCACTCGTCACCGGGCAGGGCCGGGCGATCGACCTTGCTCTCCACGCCCACGGTGATCGGGTACCAGTCGGGCCAGGTCTTCGGCCGTGTAACGTAGTCGAAGACCGTCTCGATGGGTGCGCGGATGACCATGTGGCCGACCACCGGTGGTTCCTGGGTTGGGTGCCGGACAAGCGGCTCTTCCATGAGCTCTCCCCCGCGGGCACGGCTCCTCACCAGATGAATCGCCCTCTTCGCTGCGGCCCGCCGGCGCCCATCATCTGCCGACCCGCGCGAGCCAGTCAACAACAAACCCAACCCGCGGGCGGTGCCATCCCGAAGCAAACTCTGGTACGCTCCCGCCTTCACAGAGGACACCCTGATGCGCGTCGTCGTCAACGGCGAAGCCCACGAGCTCGATGTTCACCCCGACGAGACGGCCGTCGAGCTCGTGCGGGACCGGATCGGCCTCACCGGCTCCAAGGTCGTCTGCGGCGCCGGGACCTGCGGTGCGTGCACGATGCTGGTGGACGGCGTGCCCGTGGCCGGCTGCCTCTTCCCCGCCAGCTCTCTCGAGGGGCGCGCGCTCGAGACCGTCGAGGGCCTGGGTCCCGACCTTCACCCGATCCAGCGCGCCTTCATGGCGGAGGACGCGCTTCAGTGCGGCTTCGGCACCCCCGGCTTCGTGGTCCAGGCCGTCGCCTTCCACGACGCCTGGCGCGCGGAGCACGGCGCCGTCGAGCCGAAACGCGACGAGGTCGCAGCGGCGCTCGCCGGCCATCTGTGCCGCTGCGGGGCCTACCCCGGCATCTACGCCGCCGTGCAGGCGGCATGCGCCGGGGAATACGACGGCGAGGACCCACCGTTCCCCCGGCACGACGCCCGCGAGAAGGTGACCGGACAGGCGAAGTACAC
>CAXMOH010000164.1:0-11449 GCA_964194855.1 uncultured Hyphomicrobium sp. | reverse complement strand
CGCTGCCCCGACTGCGGAGAGTGGAACAGCCTGGTCGAGGAGCGCCAGGAGGTGGCCCCACCGCCCGGGAGGGGTCGGCCCGACCAGATGACGCTGCCGGGCGGCGCATCGAAGCCCAGGGCCTTCGATTCGGTCGACGCCGGCGCCGAGCCACGGGTGGCTTCTGGAATCGGCGAGTTCGACCGGGTCCTCGGCGGGGGAATCGTGCCCGGCTCCCTGGTGTTGATCGGGGGCGAGCCCGGGATCGGCAAGAGCACGCTGATCCTCCAGGTGGCCCATCTGCTCGGGCGTACACACGGCAGCGTCCTCTATGTCTCCGGCGAGGAGTCGGAGAGGCAGATCCGGCTCCGGGGAGACCGGCTGGGGATTTCCGGAGGCGGGCTCTTCCTCATGGCCGAGACGGCCCTCGAGCGCATCCTCGAGGAGGTGGATTCGCTGAAGCCCGCGGCGCTGGTCATCGACTCCGTCCAGACAATCTTCTCGTCGCGCTTCCCGTCCGCCCCGGGCAGCATCAGCCAGGTCCGCGAAGTCGCGACGCAGCTTCTCTTCGTCGCCAAGCGGCGCGGGATCACAACCTTCCTCATCGGCCACGTGACGAAGGACGGTAGCCTCGCCGGACCAAAGTCGCTCGAGCACATCGTGGACACGGTCCTCTACTTCGAGGGCGAAAAGCACCAGAACCATCGGATCGTCCGCGCCGTGAAGAACCGCTTCGGAGCGGTCTCCGAGCTCGGCGTCTTCGAGATGACCGGCGCCGGGCTCGAGGCCGTGCCGAACCCGTCGGCGCTGTTTCTTGCCGAACGGAAGGAAGGCGCGCCGGGCTCGGCCGTGGTGGCCACGATCGAGGGGTCGCGCCCCATGCTCGTCGAGGTTCAGGCCCTCGTGTCGCCCACGTCGTTCGGCACGCCGCGACGGATGTCGCTCGGGATCGATCCCAACAGGACGAATCTCCTCCTCGCCGTGCTCGAGAAACGCGTTGGGCTCGAGCTTCTCGGCGACGACGTGTTCGTGAGCGTGGCGGGCGGCCTCGACGTGGACGAGCCTGCGGCCGATCTCGGGGTGGCGGCCGCGGTCGCCTCCTCGGTCCGTGGCCGACCGATTCCAGCGAACACCGTCGTTTTCGGCGAGGTGGGGCTGGGTGGCGAGGTCCGGGGCGCCGGCCAGTCGCTTCTCCGCATCCGCGAGGCCGCGCAAATGGGCTTCACCCGCTGTGTCCTGCCCGCGCGCAATGTCCCCGAAGATTCGGATCCCGGCATTCGTGTGGTGGGAGTGTCGACGCTGGACGAAGCCCTCGACGCCCTCCGGGAGGACTGAGCTCTTGCCCAGGCGGGCGGCAGGGGTATCATGGCCCATCGACCGGCGGTTCGGCGTCATGTTTAACGGCTCTTCATCTCTTCATCCGCGATCAGGGACCGTTCCCATCGGTCCCGAAAGGCTCCTCCATGTGGCTCATCCTGTTTCGCAGCTTCGTGGTGCTGGCGCTCGCGTGGGCGGGTTGGCACTACGATCCCGTACCCGGACAGCCCCTCATCGGCCTCGCTCTCGGTATAGCCTTTGCCTTCAGCATCATCGGCCTCGAGCTGAGGCTGCGCCATGTCTCTGCTCATGACATGGTGGGCGCCCTCGTCGGGGGTGTCACCGGCCTGATCGGCGCCCGGCTGGTTCTAGGCGTCATCGGGGGCCTCGACCTCGTCGCCGAAAACTTCATCCACTCCCTCCTGATCGTCTTCCTCATCTATTTGGGGGTGGTGATCGGCGCTCACCGGGGCGAGTGGTTCGAGCCCGCCCGCATCATCGCCGCGTTCAAGGACGCTTCGAGGCTGCACCAGTACAAGATCCTCGACACGTCGGTGATCATCGACGGCCGCATCGCAGACATCTGCGAGACGGGCTTCCTGGACGGCACGCTGGTCGTCCCACAGTTCGTTCTGCGCGAGCTGCAACAGGTGGCCGACGCCTCGGACTCGCTCAAGCGCAACCGCGGTCGGCGTGGCCTCGACATCCTCCAGCGGATCCAGAAGATGGCGCACATGCAGGTTCAGATCGTAGAGACGGATTTCCCCGAGGTCCGGGAGGTGGACCTCAAGCTCATCGAGCTGGCGCGGCGCATGAGCGGCAAGATCGTCACGAACGACTTCAACTTGAACAAGGTCGCGCAGCTGCGCGGGGTGGCCGTGCTCAACATCAACGAGCTCGCCAACTCTCTCAAGCCCGTGGTTCTGCCCGGCGAGATCCTCCGTGTTTTCGTCCTGAAGGAGGGCAAGGAGGCGGGCCAGGGAGTGGCCTATCTCGACGACGGGACGATGGTCGTCGTCGACCAGGGGAGGCGTGCCCTCGGCAAGACCATCGAGGTGACGGTGACGAGCGTGCTGCAGACGACGGCCGGCAAGATGATCTTCTGCCGTTGGCCCGAGGGGCTCGCCAAGGCCCAGCCGGACTCCGAGGGCTCGCGGTGGTCGGCGGACCGCGGGGACCGGCGCGAGGGGAACGAGCGCGCCACGCCGGCAGCGCGATCGGAGTAGCCCCATTCGGCCTTTGGAAGGCGCGCCGGGTGGAGACGAGCGATTGACGGTGATGCGTCGTCGCCCCTTCGTCGGTCTCTGCGCTGTGACGGCCCTTTCGATTGCCCCAATCCTGTCTGCGGGTGCCGACCCGGCGAGGCAGCGCCTGGCGGAGGCCCTCGATGCCATCGTCGAGAGGCCCGCGCTGCGCCATGCCTCCTGGGGGATCGAGGTCCGAAGCCTGAAGACAGGCGCGATCCTCTACGCACGAAACGCCGAAAAGGGCTTTCGCCCGGCGTCGACCCTCAAGCTGATCACGACGGCGGCCGCTCTCGACACGTTCGGGCCCGCCGCGCGGCTTCGCACCACCGTCGAGACTGCCGGGCGCCTCGATGCCCAGGGCCGCATCCTCGGGGATGTCTACCTCGTGGGCCGTGGCGACCCCAGCCTGTCCCCGCGGTTCGACGAGGAGGAGCGGTGGGCCGTGGCGTTCGAGGCTCTGGCGGACCAGCTCTTCGCGGCGGGTGTCCGGCGGATCGAAGGTCGTTTGATCGGTCACGAGGGTGCGTTCTCCGGAGACCGTCGGGGAGCCGACTGGATGCTGGAAGACCTGACGTGGGGGTACGGCGCCGAGGTCTCGGCCTTGACGTTCAACGACAACGTCGTTCGCCTCGAGCTCATCCCCGGAGAGCGGCCCGGCGACAGGGCCGTGCTCGAGGTCGTGCCCCGGACGGGGTTCGTGACCGTGCGCTCATCGGTCCTCACCGGTGCGATGGGAGCGGAAGAGGACGTCACGGTCCGGAGATCGCCGGGCTCGAACGACGTGCGAGTGTTCGGGCTCCTTCCCCCGGGCGGAGAGTGGGAGGGGGAGGTGGCGGTCGAGGACCCGGCGCTGTTCGCCACGGCCGTCTTCGAGCGGACCCTGGCCGCCAGGGGCATCGCGACACTGGACGGTATCTCGACGTCGTCCGAAGCGCTGCCGCACCACAGCCGGGTCCTTGCCGCCCACGACGGCGCGCCGATGGCGCGATTGATCGCGGAGGTCAACAAGGAGAGCCAGAACCTCCATGCGGAGCTGCTCCTACGGCTCGTCGGGCTCCGTGTCCTCGGGCAGGGAACGACGAGAGGAGGACTCGAGGCGGTCGGGGCGTTCCTCGAGCGCATGGGTGTCTCTCGAGAAGGCTTCGGAATCAAGGACGGCTCGGGACTCTCCCACACGAACATCGTGACGCCCCGAGGCCTGGTCTCGCTCCTCGTCGCGATGGATCGTCACGCCGACCGTGAGGCCTTCCGTCGGTCGCTGGCCGTGGCCGGACGGGATGGCACCCTGGAAGAGCGGATGCGAGGGACCCGGGCCGAGGGCCGTGTGGTCGCGAAGACCGGCGGGCTGCAGGCCGTGAGCGCGCTGGCGGGCTACGTCTCGACCGAGCGTGGGGAGCATCTCGCCTTCGCCGTCCTGATCAACGATCACGTCGACCTCGTGCGCGAGTCCTGGGCGGCGATCGACGACCTCGCTGTCGCCCTCGCCACCGCCCGGTGAGCGGGCGAGTCGCCAGATCGGGTCGGGCCGCTGACCTCGTGGGGCAGGGCCGCGTGTCAGACTCTCCGTGTGGAAGCGACCGTCATCCCCGAGAGTCCCATCCTCGACGGGTTGAACGCGGCCCAGCGCGAGGCGGTGGCCCACGGTGAGGGCCCGCTTCTCATCATCGCCGGGGCGGGCACGGGGAAGACCACCGTTCTCACGCGCCGGATCGCCCACCTGATCGCCACCAAGATCGCCAGGCCGGAGGAGATCCTCGCCCTCACGTTCACCGAGAAGGCGGCGGCCGAGATGACGGAGCGGGTCGACCAGCTCATCCCCTACGGCTACGCCGAGACCCACGTGTCCACCTTCCACGCCTTCGGGGATCGGGTGCTGCGGGAGTCGGCCCTCGAGACGGGGCTGAACCCCGAGTTTCGCGTGCTCTCCCAGCCCGAGCAGATCATCTTTCTTCGCGAGCGGCTCTTCGACCTGCCGCTCGTGCGATTCCGGCCCCTCGGCGACCCCACGAAGCACCTGCGCGCCCTGGCCACGCTCGTCAGCCGCGCCAAGGACGAGGACGTCTCCCCGGAGACCTACCTGGCGTGGGCCGAGGGCCAGCTCGAGGCGGCGACGACCGAAGAGGGAAGGGACGAAGCGGAGCGGCACATGGAGCTGGCGGCCTTCTACGCCGCCCACCAGCGGCTTCTCGGCGAGGCGGGGCTCGTCGACTTCGGCGATCAGATCCACCGCACCCTGCACCTCCTCCGTGAGCGCCCGGCGGTGCTGGCCCGGCTGCGCGACCGCTACCGTTGGATACTGGTGGACGAGTTCCAGGACACCAACCACGCCCAGCTCGAGATGCTGAAGCTGCTGGCGGGGAAGTCGACGAGCCTCACCGTCGTGGGAGACGACGACCAGGCCATCTACCGCTGGCGCGGCGCCGCCTCCGCCAACCTCCTCGCCTACCGGCGTCTCTACCCGGGGTGTCGCGAGGTCGTGCTCACCGAGAACTATCGCTCGACCCAGACCATCCTGGACGCCGCGACGCGGCTCGTCTCCTTCAACAACCCGTACCGGCTGGAAGCGATCGCCGGGATAGACAAGCGGCTGCGATCCGCCAGGGAAGACGGCCCCCCGGTCCGACACCACCATTTCGACACGGTCTCCGCCGAGGCGGACGGCGTCGCGAGCCTGATCGGCGAACGGATCCAGGCGGGTGCCCGGCCCCGTGACGTGGCGATCCTGGTGCGCAGCAACGACGACGCCGATCCTTTCCTCCGGGCCCTCAACGTGATGGGCATTCCCCACCGTTTCAGCGGCAGCCGCGGCCTCTACGCGCGCGAAGAGGTTCGCCTCCTGGTGTCCTTTCTCAAGGTTCTGGCCAACCCCGAGGATTCGGTGTCCCTCTTTTATCTGGCTGCCTCTCAGGTCTACCGGATGCCGGAGATGGAGCTGCTCCGCCTCAACCACTACGCCCGGCGCAAGACGCGCCCGCTCCTCGAGGTCCTGCGCGGGCTCCCGGAGAACGAGGACCTGAAGGGCGTGTCCGGGGCGACGCGGGAGGCGGCCACCCGGCTCCTCGGCGACGTGGAGCGATCGGCGGCGGAGGTTCCGCGGCGTCGCACCGGCGAGGTGCTGTACGGCTACCTGCAGGGATCGGGTCTCCTCGGACGACTCTCGAAGGAGGCCTCGGCCGAGGCGGAGGGCAAGGTCCGGAACATCGCGCGGTTCTTCGAGGCGGTGAAGGGGTACGGTGACGTGGCCGAGCACGATCGTGTTCCGGCCTTCGTCGCGCATCTCGAGCTCCTCCGTGACGCCGGGGACGATCCGGCAGTGGCCGAAGCGGACCGCGACGACGACGCTGTCCACGTCCTCACCGTTCACAAGGCCAAGGGCCTCGAGTTTCCCATCGTCTTTCTCGTCGGGTGTGCCGAGTCGAAGTTTCCGCTTCAACGCCGGGGAGAGAAGGTCTCGCTGCCCGACGCTCTCGTCCGAGAAGAGGTCGACGTCGGCAGCAGCCAGCTTCACGAGGAGCGCCGCCTCTTCTACGTGGCGATGACACGGGCGATGGACGAGCTGGTGCTGACCTCGGCCGCCGACTACGGCACGGCTCGCGCACGCAAGGTCTCGCGTTTCGTGGTGGAGGCACTCGACATGCCCCACCCGGCTCCTGTCCCCCGGAAGAGCCGGGCGCTCGAGGTCCTGGCTCGCCATCAGCCTGCCCCCGAGCCCCCGGCGGTCCCCGACGGCCCCATTCCCGAGGACGAGATCCTCCGTCTCTCGCACTCGCGGATCGACGACTACGAGACCTGTCCTCTCAAGTACCGCTACGTCCACGTCCTCCGTGTCCCGCTCCTCGCGCACCACACGGTGGTGTACGGCCATGCCGTGCACGAAGCGGTGCGGCGGATGTTCGAAGCGCGCCTCGCCGGGCGGGGTTTCTCGGAGGATGATCTGGTCGCCGCGTTCCATGCCTCCTGGGCCTCGGAGGGATTCCTCTCCCGGGACCACGAGGAGAGGCGACTCCGGATCGGCGAAGAGATGCTCCGGCGCTTCTTTCACCAGGAGGCCGAGGACCCCTGGTCACCCACCGCGGTGGAGCAGGAGTTTGCCTTCGACGTCGAGCGCAACCGGATCCAGGGACGCTACGACCTGGTGATCGAAGCGGCCGGGCGCGTCACGATCCTCGACTTCAAGACAGGTCAGGTCAGCGATCAGAAGGCCGCCCAGAAGAGAGCAAACGAGAGCCTTCAGCTCGACATCTACGCGCTCGCCCATCTGCGGACGACGGGACGCCTGCCCGACCGGGTGGAGCTCCGGTTCCTGGAGTCCGGGCTGGCCGCGGGCCGTCGGCCGACCCTCGAAGAGATGTCGCGCACGGAGGACCGCATCCGGCAGGCGGCCAACGCGGTCCGCCTGCGGGAGTTTCCCCCGCGGCCCACGTGGATGGCGTGCGGGCAGTGTCCCTTCAGGGAGATCTGCCCTCACACGGCCCGGGGAAGCGAGTCGCCCTGAAGGAAACGGCGGCCGACCTCCCGGCGAGCGGACCCGGCAGGTCGCCCTGGCGTGCGAGACTGCCTTCGGAATGCTCCTGGAGCTCGGTATGGCCCTCGTCGTGTCCATGGTCGCCCTCGCGGCGTCCGGCGCGGCGCTCCTGCTCGCCCGGGGCAGAACGAGACCCGCTCCGTCGGCGCCCGAGGGGCTGGAGAGACACCTGGAACGGCTGAACGTGGAGCTCGCTCGCCTCGGCCAGGTGCAGGAGCAGCTCCGACGGGACATCCAACAGGGACGCGAGGACTCCCTGCATGGGCTTGCGGACATGGCCCAGGGTCTCCAGGGGCGAATGGCGAGCGCTCAGCGGGAGCTGACGGAAATGAAGGCGATCGAGCAAGGGCGGGCGCGACAGCTGGACCGCGCAGCCGACAGCCTGCGTCGCCTCGAGACCGTCGTCGCCGGCTCGGCGAGCCGCGGGGCGGCGGGGGAGAGTATTCTCGCCCGTGCCCTCGGGCAGCTCCCGCCTGATCTCCTGGAGACGAACGCCGCTTTTGGTGGCCGCGTCGTCGAGTACGCGCTACGACTGCCCGACGGGCGCCTGCTCCCCATCGACAGCAAGTGGACCAGCGCAGGAGCGCTCGAGCGACTGGAGACGACCGACGACAGCGCCGAACGGCGCCGGCTCCTCGACCAGATCGCCCGGGACGTTCGCACGCGGATTCGTGACATGGAGAAGTACCTCGACCCCGAGCGCACGTTGTCTCTCGGCATGCTGGCAGTGCCCGATGCGGTTCATTCGGCCGTGCCCGAGACCCATGCCGAGGGGTGGCGCAGCGGCGTCCTCGTCGTCCCGTACTCGCTGGCTCTTCCTTTCGTCCTCGTGATCTACCGCTTCGCTGTTCGGCTCGGGGGAGCTGCGGCGGACGACCGGGAGCTCGGGACCCAGATCGCCCGGTTGGTCGAGAACCTTCGTCGGATGGACGAGACGGTGGAGGGACGGATGTCTCGTGCCCTCGTTCAGCTCGGCAACGCACGCGACGACGTGCGGGCCGGCATTGCCGGTGCGCGGCGCACCGCGGAGCGCCTGAGTCTCGATACCGAGAGCAGCCAAACCGTTCAGATCCCCGGGTTTGACCCCCCTTCGGGCCACGGGTAGTCTGAGCGGGCATCATGTCTGCACTTGCCATTCTCGTTGCGGCGGGGCGCGGAGAGCGCATGAGGGCCGATCGTCCCAAGGCGTTTCTGAACCTGGGCGGTCAACCACTCCTTCTCCGCGCCGCGCTCGCGTTCGAGGAGGCCCCCTCGGTGGAGCGGCTGGTCGCGGTGGTGTCCGAGGATCAGGTGGCGACCGCTCGCGGCATCCTGAGCTCCTTGACCAAAAAGCTCGTCGTGGTTCCCGGCGGCCCCAGGCGCCAGGACTCGGTTCTGGAGGGCCTCAAGCAGGCCCCCGAGGCGTTCGAAGGTGTGGTCCTGGTGCACGACGCGGCGCGCCCGCTCGTCGACGTGCGGCTGATCGAAGAGGTGGCCCGCGCGGCAGAGCAAGCGGGAGCGGCCCTCCCGGTGCTTCCGCTGGTGGACACGGTCAAGCGCCTCCGCGACGGCTGCGTGGTCGAGACCCTCGATCGGGAAGAGCTCGGAGCGGCCCAGACACCCCAGGGCTTCCGTTTCGATCTGCTGGTCTCCGCATACGAGGCGGCCTTCCGCGACAACGTGACCCTCACCGACGAGGCCATGGCGGTCGAGAGGATCGGCGCTCCGGTGCGCGCGGTGCCCGGCTCAGCGCGAAACCGCAAGATCACGACGCCCGAGGATCTCGCGTGGGCCGAGGGCGTCCTTCCCGGAGCCGTTCGGGCGTGAGAAGCGTGCGAGTGGGCCATGGGTTCGACGTGCACCGTCTCGTGGCCGGGCGCCCTCTTCATCTGGGCGGGATCGAGGTGCCCCACGGACGCGGTCTCGAGGGGCACTCGGACGGCGACTGCGTGATCCACGCCTTGTGCGATGCTCTTCTGGGTGCCGTCGGAGAGGGCGACATGGGCCGTCATTTCTCCAGTCGCGACCAGCGTTGGCGTGGCGTCGCTAGCCGCGTGTTCCTCGAGGAGACCTCGCGGCTCGTGCGTGAAGCCGGCTATCACGTGGGCAACGTCGACGTGACGCTGATCGCCCAGGAGCCGGTTCTCCTGCCCCACCTCGAGCCGATGCGCTCCGTGCTGGCAGAGATTCTCGATGTGGAGCCGAGTGCGGTGTCGGTCAAGGCCAAGAGTACCGACCATCTCGGAGCGCTCGGGCGTGGAGAAGGGATCGCGGCCCTCGCGACCGCGCTCGTCCTCGGCGACGAATGAACCTCATCTGCGGAATCAACCCGGTGATCGAGGCCCTGAACGCAGGGACCCGGCACTTCGACCGGCTCCTCGTGGTGAAGGGCCTCCGGAACCGGCGCCTCTCCGACGCCATTCGCCGCGCGGCCCGCCTCGGGATCCCCTTGCGCTTCGAGATGCGAGAGACTCTCGACCGCATGGCCGGCGCCGTCCCCCATCAGGGTCTCATCGCCGTGGTCTCGGCCAAGCCCCTTCTTTCCCTGGACGAGCTCCTCGAGATCGCCCGCGACCCCGCGCTCCTCGTCGCCCTCGACGGCGTCGAAGATCCTCGCAACCTCGGTGCCATCCTGCGCTCGGTCGAGGCGGCGGGGGCCGACGGCACCCTGGTGCCCGAGCGGCACAGTGCCGGGCTCTCGGAGACGGTGGGCCGTGCCTCCGCAGGGGCCCTGGAGCACGTGCAGGTGGCTCGTGTGGGAAACCTCGTGCAGGCCCTCGAGACCCTCAAGGAACGAGGCGTGTGGGTCGTCGGCTTCGACGCCGCAGGCACCGAGCGCTGGGACGCCGTCGATCTGAAGCGTCCGGTGTGCCTGGTGCTCGGCGGAGAGGGACGGGGAATCCGGCGGCTCGTCCGCGAGCACTGCGATCTCCTGGTGTCGATCCCGCACTTCGGTCACGTCACGTCGCTGAACGTGTCGGTGGCCGCCGGCATCGCACTCTACGAGGTGGTTCGCCAGCGGGGCGCGGTTCCCAGCCTGGTTCGCCCGATACCGCCCCGTCCCGCTCCAGTGGCCAGGGTGATCGGACCGGGCGACGGCGACACGGAGACCGACCCAGGCGCCGCCCCCGCCCCGCCGGCGCTCCTGGCGGCGGAGAACGGAGTCCCGGTTGAAGACGAACCCTCGTCGGAGCCCGCTCCGATGCCATACGTCGACATTCACGGCGAAGAGGTGGCCTGGGGGCAGGGGCCGGAGATCCTCAAGCCGGTGGCCTCTCGGGGACGTGGACGGCGGCCTCCCCCACGCCGGCGCACGAGCAGCCCTCGACAGCCACCAGCCGAGGCTGCGTCCCAGGGCAAGGGCACCGGTGAAGAGAAGAGACGTTCCGCCGGCTCCGGCTCCGGCTCTGGCTCCGGCAGCCCGCCTGGACGACAGGGCCGCCGCCGACGCCGACGCAAACGTCCGGCTGGATCCAGCGCCGACGAGGGTGCCCGTTCCTCCCAGGGCTCGGCACCGCAGGCGGACACGAAGGCGGCTCCGACCGAGTCGCCCTCTCCCTCCGGCAACCCGCAAAAGGACCGAGCATCGACACCCGGAAGGCGTCGTGGGCGCCGGCGACGGCGCTGACACACGGTGCCTTTCAGGCATCCTGCTTGCATCCAAAATATCCGTTTGCTAGACTTGCCGTTTGTCGCTGGCGTAGCTCAGCGGTAGAGCGGCTGATTTGTAATCAGCGGGTCGGGGGTTCAATTCCCTCCGCCAGCTCCAGCCGCCGCCGTGGACCTGCGCGAGGCGCAAGACAGGGCGTCGAGTTTACCGATGTGACAGCCGGGGAGGTAGCGAAGCGGTCAAACGCATCAGACTGTAAATCTGACGGCCCAGGGCCTTCGAAGGTTCGAATCCTTCCCTCCCCACCAGACGTTCGACGTTCCCGGGGCGAGCGAAAGGCGCCGGGAGCGGGAGCGAGGCGGGCGTAGCTCAGCTGGTAGAGCTCCAGCCTTCCAAGCTGGATGTCGCGGGTTCGATCCCCGTCGCCCGCTCCAGTTCGGTGCGGTGAGGACTCGGGCCGTGCGGCGAGAGGTGAGAGCGCTGCCAGCGATGCGTGAGCCGATTGACGGGTTGTTGAGAAGACGCCCACGTAGCTCAGTCGGTAGAGCGCGTCCTTGGTAAGGACGAGGTCACCAGTTCGAATCTGGTCGTGGGCTCCAGACTTCAGGAAGCAGGCGCATCATTGCGACGGCGTACTCGCGAACGACTAGCTTAGAGGAAACACAGGATGGCGAAGGAGAAGTTCGACAGGTCGAAGCCGCACGTGAACATCGGGACGATTGGTCACGTGGACCACGGCAAGACGTCTCTGACGGCAGCGATCACGAAGGTTCTTGCGAAGGGTGACCCGAA
>CAXMOH010000163.1:0-2686 GCA_964194855.1 uncultured Hyphomicrobium sp. | reverse complement strand
AGCATCCCCGCCTGCGTCATCCCCGGGGCCAGGGTGGGGGACTGGGACTCCTGGCCCGAGCTCCCCGAGAGCGGGTGGATCCCCATCGCCTTGGCCAGGCCGAAGTCGAGGACCTTGACCCCGCCCTCTGCTGTCACCATGACGTTGGCGGGCTTGAGGTCGCGGTGGACGATCCCTTTCTCGTGGGCGACCTCCAGAGCCTCCGCCACCTGTCGGGCAATCCGCGCTGCCTCTTCGACCGGGAGCGGCCCCCGGCTGATCCGCTCGGAGAGTGTCTCCCCCTCGGCCACCTCCATGACGAGGAAGCGCTTGCCCTCCACGTCCTCGAGGCCGTGGATCCCTGCGATGTTGGCGTGGGAGAGCGAGGCGAGGACCCGGGCCTCGCGCTCGAAGCGCTCCAGGCGGTCGGGATCCTGGGCGAAGCTCTCGGGAAGCACCTTGAGGGCGACGTCGCGGCCGAGCTTCGTGTCCTCGGCCCGCCAGACCTCGCCCATGCCCCCTTCGCCCAGCTTCGCGGTCACCTTGTAGTGCGAGACCGTCGATCCGATCACGCCAGTTCCTCCTTAGTTGTTCTCGGAATTGGTGAGACGTCGGAGCTCGGAGAACCAGCCGGTCACGATGTTGACCGTGGAGGAGCCGAGGTCGTTCGCACCGCCGCCGAACATCACGAAGCGTTGCCCGTCCGCGGACACGTCGTAGTCGGGGAAGGACAGCCCCGGCACCGAAACCCCGCCGATGCCGCCGAGGAACGGGCCGGAGAAGAGCGTCTGGGGCCGGCCCGCCCGGAAGCTGCCGCCGCTTCCGTCCACGTCGACCGACATGATTCCCTCCGCGCTGCGGAAGAACAGCTCGCGGCCGCTCGCCGACCACCGGGGCTGATCGCCGAGGCTGTCGGAGATCTGCCACTTGCCGCCCCCGGTCGGGTAGGAGCTGACGTAGACCTCGGGCCGGCCGGTCTCGTTGCTGACATAGGCGATCCAGCGGCCGTCCGGGGAGAAGGCGGGCATTCCCTCGTTGAACGAGGTCGCGCGGAAGGGCTCGGCCTTGTCCTCCACGCCGAGCCGAACGAAGAGCAGGTCGTCTCCCCCGGCCACGGTGTTCGTCTGAACGATGATGACCTCCCCGTCCGGCGACCAGGTGATTGGCGCGGCGAAGTCGATGATCCCGGGCTCGTGCAGCCGCTCCGCCTCGCCCGAGCCGTCGGTCCGCTTGCGGAAGACCGTGGGCGGCCCCTCGCGGTCCGAGGCGAAGGCGATCCACTCCCCGTCCGGCGACCAGATCGGGTCGGCGTCATAGCCCTCGCCGAACGTCAGCCGTGTGGCGACCCCGCGATCCAGATCGTAGGTCCACACGTCCCAGTTGCTCTCTCGCAGCACGCACAGCGCGAGCCGTCGGCCGTTCGGCGAGAGCCGCGGCGTGCCGTACACCCCCTCTTCCTCCCAGAGTGTCTCGATGCGCCCAGCGCGGTCGACCTCGACGATGGGGAAGGCGAAAAGCGACGCGGAGCCGACGATGTAGCTGAGGATTCCGCTGTCGGACACCTCGAACTGGGCTGCTCCATCCCCCGGCTGCGACTCGATCCCCTCCAGCACCGGCATCTGCGAGGCCGTCGCCTCGAGCCGTTCGACGTCGAAGGGCAACGCGAACAGCGTGCCGTCCTGGACGTAGAGGATATGCCCGGTCGGGACGTACCGGGCGTAGTAGCCCCCGCGATGGACGACCTTGCGCTCTCCGCTGTCGACGACCACCGCCTCGATGGCGGTCTCGATGTTGGCGCCCTCACCGGTCGCGCTGGTGAAGAGGACCGCGTGGCTCCCCGGCAGCCACTGCGGCCATCGGTGGCTCAGCTCTCCGACCTCCTCGTCGAGGGCCGTGAGCGCCGTCACCTCGCCTCCGGCCGCGGGGACTCGGGACAGACCGGTCTGCCGGCCGGCGGCGAAGACGATCGTCCCGTCCGTGCCCCAGCTGGCGCCCCGGCTGAACTGGATGTCCGTCAGGGTGATCGGGGCGCCGCCAGTCACCGAGACCTTCTTCATCTCGGCGCGAGTGACGTATCCAAGCCACTGGCCGTCCGGGGAGAAGAAGGGATGGTAGGGGCCCTCGCCCGATGACCCGGAGGCCAGGAGCGTACCCTCGTAGCGGTCGAGCGAACGCACGAACAACTCGAGACCGCCCGAGCCAGACCCGGTGACGTACGCCATCCGCTGACCGTCGGGAGCGAGGACGACGCTGGCCCCGAGGTCGGTGAAGAGCGTCTGCTCCGGCAGGTCGAACTTGAACCGCCGCACCGGCTCCGCTGACGATCCGGGTACGGTGGCCCAGGCCAGTGCCCACCCGGCGACGGCGGCCGCGAGCGCCGCCGCCCAGGGGAGTGCCCGCCGCCAGCCGGTCGCCGGCGCCGCGGAGTGTGCTTCGACCGTGTCGGGGTTCTCGAGCCATTCCTCCAGTGCGATCCGCGCGTCGCCGATGGACTGGAGTCGACGCGAGACGTCCGTCTGCAGGCACCGCTCGAGGAGACGACGGATCCTCTGCGGGACGCTGGACGGCAGCTTGTCGATCTCCGGCTCCTTGTGGACGATCGCGCCAAGGACGTCCGTCACCGTTTCCCCGTCGAAGGCCCGACGTCCCCCCAGCATCTCGAAGAGCACGCAGCCGAAGGCCCAGATGTCCGTTCGGCGATCGACCG
>CAXMOH010000162.1:0-6946 GCA_964194855.1 uncultured Hyphomicrobium sp. | reverse complement strand
CGGGGAGCGAAACGATCGATGGCCTCGAGCCGGTTCCGAAGCAGGATGCCCCAGCGGTCCCAGTCTCGCCGGGGGCTCTGGGCGTCCAAGGTGTCCAGGTGTGGGAGCGAGTCCTCGTCGGGGATCGTGCTGGCCGGCGCTCGACCGAGGAAGGACTCGATGTACTTCAGCCCCTGCTCGCACGCCGCCCGCAGCGCTGCCAGGCGGTCTCGCACGGCCACCTGGCGGTAGCGCACGACGAACGCCCCCACCACCTCGGACACTGCGACCTCCGCCTCACGCACGCACTCGGCGCACACGCCGTCGAACACACAGCCCATCTCCGTCGTGTCCCCGCTCCAGCGCCGGGTGAGTGGGCGCACGGCCTCCAGGACCTCGTGCTCCAGAAACCCCACGGCCTGACGGGATTCCCGCTCGAAAGGCTGCCACTCGAAGTCCGGCTCGACGCCAGGGGCCGGAAAGCGGGGCAGGGCGCCGTTGACCCGCGCCCATTCGGTGCGGTCGGCCGTCTTCCAGTCCGGGCACAACACGCTCCAATCGAGCGCCGCGTGCCAGTACAGGCGCCGGGGGTCGTTGTGTCGATCGCACAGGGGCCGACTGCACGCGCGGCACAGGCTCTCCGCCGGGTGTGAGCAGAAGCCGCCCTCCGCGTCCGCGCACAGCGTGCCCGGTTCGAGCCGCGGCACGATCCGCCCGCCGCAGAACGCGCAGGAAAATGCCGCTTGCCGGCGCACGACCTCACGCCCACCACAAGACGAGCACGGCTGGCCATGAAACGGCACGACGGGACGCTAGCCCGAGCCCCAGGCGGAGTCAAACCGCGAAACGGCGTGCCACGGGCGCTGTTGCTTTACCACCGGATGGGGTAATCTAGATCGTTCCGCTCCAAGTGAGCGGGTCGCTGTGTCGTCTGGCCGGTGGTTCGGTGCTCCCGAGGGCCGAAGCGGTGTCCAGCCGATGTCGGGTGACGAATGGGCAACCGGCCCCACGAGATGGGGTGGCCTGGCCACGGCGACAGCCAGGAAGCAGGGAAGGGGGAGCGGATCAGCTCCAAGATATTCGTAGGCAATCTGAGCTTCGACACGACGTCCGACGAGCTTCAGGATCTGTTCGGACCGGGCGACGAAGGAGTGCAGGTCGTCGTTCCGACCGACCGGATGAGCGGTCGCCCGCGGGGTTTTGCGTTCGTCGAGTTCACCAGCGATGAGCAGGCCGCGGAGGCGATCTCGAAATTCGACGGCTTCGAGCTGGCTGGACGCCGCCTGCGCGTCAACGAGGCGACGGACGAGCGTCGTGGACCCGGCGGCGGCGGTGGTGGACGAGACTTCGCAAGCCCGCCTCGACCCGGCAAGCGCCCGCCCCGGCCGAAGGGCAGCCGTCGCAACGCGCGCGCCCGCAAGCGCAGCATCTGGTAGCGCGCCGCCCGGCGGCCTCCCGGCTGCCGGGCGTGACACTGCCAGAGCAGGCCCCTCTTCCTCCCGGAAGAGGGTGCAGGGTCGACCCGAGAACGATATGCCGAAACACAGACTGACCTGCTCGATCGGAATGACGATCGCGGCAGTGCTCCTGCTCGCTGCCGTTGCCGAGCCGGCGTCCGTCGACCGGCCCGATCCGGACGGAACCGCCACCGAGGTCCGACTGGGGATCTTCGTGATGGACATCGCGGACATCGACGATGCCTCCCAGACCTTCGAGGCGGACTTTTTCTTGATTCGCCGCTGGAGCGACCCTCGCCTGGCGTTCGAGGCGCCGGAGAGCTCCGAAGCCGTGCGGGTGTTCCCCCTCTCGGAGGTGTGGCATCCCGAGGTGATCGTGCTGAACGGGCGGACCCTGAGCACCTCCTTGCCCGAGCAGGTGCAGGTCGCTTCCGACGGCACCGTCCTGCAGCGCCAGCGTTATCGCGGAACGCTGGCTTCTCCTCTCGACCTCAGGTCGTTTCCCTTCGACCGGCAGACGCTCTTTATCCACGTTGCTTCCCTGCAGAAGGCAGCGAGTGTGGTGCTCCAACCGGACACCCAACGGACCGGCCGCATGCCCCGGTTTTCCGTCGCGGGCTGGTACGTCGAGCTCGCGCAGATGACGAGCGGCTCGTTCGAGCCCATCAAGGGCGAAAGGGTTCTGCCCCGCGCGGCGCTCCCCCTGACCGCGGCGCGCGACGTTGGGTACTACGTCTGGAAGCTGTTCGTCCCTCTCGGGCTCATCGTGTTCATGGCCTGGACGGTGTTCGTGATCGGCCACGACCAGATGGGACCGCGAATCGGCATCTCCACCGCGTCCATCTTCACGCTCATCGCCTTCCAGTTCAGCCTCGGCCGAGTTCTTCCGCCGATCTCCTACCTCACCCGAGCCGATCAGTTCGCGCTGGGGTCGTCGGTGCTCGTCTACCTCGCCCTGGCCGAGACGATTTTCTCCGGGAAGCTGAACGTGGGAGGCAACCCCGAGCTCGCCCGCCGCATCGACCTCCACTCGCGGTGGCTCTACCCCGCGCTCTTCCTCCTCGTGGCGATCGTCACTCTCGGCACCTGATTCGTTGATCCCCGGTCGGGGCCTCTGCTAGCCTGACCCTGGCATGCTCGACCTGGCGGCGCTTCTCGTCACACTCACCGCGCTCTTTGCCTGGGTGAACCACAAGTTCATCCGGCTCCCGAGCGCGATCGGCGTCATGAGCATGGCGCTCGTCTTGTCGCTGGGCCTCGTGGGGCTGGGTCGGCTGGGCTTCGGCTCGCTCGCGCAGCAGGCGGAGCGCCTCGTGGCCAGCGTGGACTTCACCACGGTGCTCATGCAGGGGATGCTCTCGCTCCTCCTGTTTGCCGGCGCGCTGCACGTCGACCTCTCCGACCTCGTGAGCCGGCGCCACGCCATCTGGGTCCTGGCGACGGTGGGCGTGGTGATCTCCACGACGATCATAGGAGTGGCCGCGTGGCTCGTTCTGGACCTCGTGGGTCTGCCCATGAGGCTCATCGACTGCTTCGTCTTTGGTGCCCTCATCTCGCCCACGGACCCCATCGCGGTCATGGGCATCCTGAAGTCGGCGCGGGCACCGAAGGGGCTGGAGATCAAGATCACGGGCGAGTCGCTCTTCAATGACGGTGTCGGTGTGGTTCTCTTCGCGGTTCTGCTCGGCCTTGCCCAGGGAACCCGGCCCATGAGCCCGGGAGGGATGGCGCTGCTTTTCGTCGAAGAGGCGGCTGGCGGCCTGCTCCTCGGGCTCGTCCTGGGTTATGTGACCTACCGTCTTCTTCGCAGCATCGATCGCTACCAGGTCGAGATCCTCCTGACCCTGGCCCTCGTGTTGGGTGGCAACGCGCTGGCGACGAAGCTCCACGTCTCCGGTCCTCTCGCCATGGTCGTGGCCGGGCTGTTCATCGGAAACCAGGGCCGCCTGTTCGCCATGTCGGAGACCACCGAGCGCCACGTGGACACCTTCTGGGAGCTGGTGGACGAGATCTTGAACGGGGTGCTCTTCGTTCTCATTGGTTTCGAGGTGCTCGCGCTCACCTTCCGCCCGGAGCGGTTGACCGCGTCTCTCCTGATGATCCCCGTGGTCCTGTGCGCGCGCTTCGTCGCGGTGGGCGTGCCGATGAGAGTGCTGGCACGCTGGCGCCAGTACACGCCCTGGGCAGTGACGATCCTGACCTGGGCGGGGCTCCGGGGAGGCATCTCCGTGGCGCTCGCCCTGTCGATACCCCCGGGTCCCGCTCGTCAGGTGTTCCTGCCGATGACCTACGTCATCGTGCTCTTCTCGATCCTCGTCCAGGGCCTCACCCTCGGGATGCTGGTGCGTCGGACGGTGGGCGCACCGACCCAGGTGCCCCTGCCCGATCAGCCGTGACGAGGGATCGCCGGCTTCGTCTCGCGTCGGGTCTGCTGCTCGTGGCGCTCCTCGGCGTCATGCTCGTCACCGTGCTCGACTACGGGATGACAGCCGACGAGCCCGTGCAGAATCGCTATGGCCGGCGCCTGGTGCGCTGGTATGCGACCCTCGGAGCGGACCGCGCGGCGGTGGAGCAACACGACACCTTCTACTACGGGGGCCTGTTCGAGCTCGCCGCCCAGGCCGCCCGATGGGTGTCTCCCCTTGGCGTCTACGAGACCCGCCACGTGGTCAACGTGCTGTTCGGGTTCGTCGGCCTGGTGGCAGCGCTTCTTCTGGGTACTCAGCTGGGAGGCCCGCTGGCCGGTCTGCTCTCCCTGCTCTTTCTCGCCCTGACGCCCGCGTACTACGGTCATGCGTTCAACAATCCCAAGGACATTCCCTTTGCCGCCTTGTTCGCCCTTGGCACTGCCGCGATCCTGTGGGCGAGCGATCACCTGCCACGGCTGCAGCTGCGACACGTCCTGAGCGTCGGCCTGCTGATCGGGCTGGCTGCCGGCGTTCGGGTGGCGGGTTTGGTTCTGGTTCCCTGTGCGGCGGCCCTCTGGCTCGGCGTCCTCTGGTCGAAATCCGGGCGCCGCCCCTCGACCCACGACCTCGCTCGGCTGGGCCTGGCGCTGCTGGGCGTGCTCGTCGTGGCCTGGAGCGTCATGGTCGCATTCTGGCCCTGGGCCCAGCTCGATCCTTTGCGAAATCCGTTCGGTGCTTTCGCCGTCTTCTCGCGCTTCTGGACCGGCATGCCAGTTCTCTTCGACGGGCAGCTCGTCCCGTCCGGGGCGCTCCCACGCACCTACATACCGACCTGGTTTGCACTCACTCTGCCGGCCTTCTATCTCGTAGCGGCCGTGATGGGTGTCGGACGCCTCGTGAGCCTTCGGCGCGAGCACCTCGGGGATCCGACCGCTGCCACACGGCTCCTCGCGATCGCCTGGCTGGCTGCCATCACCGTTGCTCCGGTCCTGTGGGTGGTCGTGAACCACACACCGTTCTACAACGGCCATCGCCATTTCCTGTTCATCGTCCCGGGCCTCGCCGTCCTCGCCGGCACCGCCGCCGCTGCCTGGCTGGAGGATGGGCGCGGTCTGCGCACGCCGGTCCGGGCCCTCGGTGTGGCGATCCTTGGCATCTCTTTGTCGATCACGTTCGTCGACATGGTGAGGCTCCATCCCTATCAGTCCCTGTACTTCAACCGAGTGGTCGCCGGCGGACTGAAGCAGGCGGCGAAGAACTACGAGACCGACTACTGGTGCAGCACGTACCGCGAGGGTCTCGACTGGGTCGTTGACCACTACGGGAGACCGGACCGGGCGGAGAGAGTTCGGGTCGCCGGGCACGCGACGCTCACCCAGGTGTCCTACGACCTGCGGCGGACAGAAGATCGACGACGACAGTTCCGGCCCGTCACGATCCACGACGACCCGCACCTCATCCTGGCGACGACGGCCACCGGAGATCATCGCAGGACGCCGGGACGGGTCGTCCACGTGGTGGAGCGGATGGGAGCGCCCCTCCTCTTCGTCTTCGAGGTCGAGGAGCCACGGTAGCCTGGTGGGTGTGCTGGACAGCCTGAACCGGCCCGCGTAATCTTCAGGAATGCGGGCGCTGATCGCCCTCGCGCTCGCCGCTCTGGCTGCGGGAGCGAGCGCGCAAGAACGGGTCAGACCCACCAGGGGAGCCCTTCTCGTCGCCAGGGACGAGATCCAGGGCGGGCCGTTCCACGAGAGCGTCGTGCTCCTGCTGGATCACGGCGACGACGGGACCCTCGGGCTGATCATCAATCGCACGACCCGGATGCCTCTTTCGGAGGTGCTGCCCGGGCTCGAGGCACGCGACCCGCCACGCAAGCTCTACTTCGGCGGCCCCGTGGGGCTCGAAGGGCTCCTGGTACTCTTCCGGAGCAAGACGCCACCCGATGGCGCCGAGACGGTCATGGACGACATCTACTACAGCGGCGATCGGGGTGTTCTGGAGGGGCTCCTCGCCGGGGAGCAGCAGAGTGACGATCTGCGTCTCTTCATCGGACACTCCGGCTGGGGAGCAGGCCAGCTGGATGGTGAGCTGCTGCGAGGCAGCTGGGACGTGGTCCCCGCCGACCAATCCGTGGTGTTCCCCGCGGACCCCGAGACCCTGTGGGAATCCCTATCGATGAGCGATCGGCTCTTTGCCTCCGCCCGACCCGGTCTACGGCAGGGGCACCTGCACGGCGTAGAAGATCCCGGCCTCGGTGCCGACGTGGATGAGACTGTAGAACCAGTCGAGCGAAGGGGCGCCGACCAACGCCAGGCCGTCTCCCAGAGTCACCCATTTGAGAGTGGGCGTTACGGGCAGCACGTCGATCTCGTAGAGCAGTCCGTCGGAGCCCCCGGCGTAGACGTAGTGGCTTCCGGGGACGAAGAGGATGGTGGAAGGCGTGATGCCGCCTCCGAGGCTGATGCCCCCCGCCGGGGAGAACTTGTCCAGCATGGTCGGAGCGCCGGTGTCGGAGATGCCCCAGACACGGTTGTTGGTGGCGAAGTAGAGGTCCGATGAGGCGCGGTCGGGCCAGACGAAGCCCTTGACCTGGCCGTCGCCGTGGACGAAGGTGCGGTCGTCCCCCATGGCGCCGGTGGCGGCGTTGATGGAGTAGACGGTGCCGCCGCCGTCCATGCTGCCCACGTAGATGCGGCCGTTGTGGAGGACGGGGCTCGAGTCGATGTCCTGCAGGTCTCGCTTCCAGACCAGACCGAGGACCGGCCCCGGGGGCCCCATCTGGAGGCACCACAGTGTGCCGTTGCTGCCCGTTGGGTTCTCGTGGCTGGTGAAGTAGACCCGGTCCGTGGCGTAGTCCACCGAGGCCATGGAGTTGATGATCCCGATGCCGTTGGCTAGGCCGCCGTTGTCGAAGGTTCCGATGATGTTGCCGGGGGTGTCGGGGTTGAGGGCGACCATCTTGTTGTCGGCGCCGCCGTCGCGTGTGCCGACGAGGAGATAGCTGTAGCCCCCGCCCCAGTTGGTGTAGATCGCGGCGGGAGCGGCCTGGACCACGCCACCGATGGATCGGGGTGCCCAGGGGAACGGCGTGGGAAGGCCTCC
>CAXMOH010000161.1:0-3515 GCA_964194855.1 uncultured Hyphomicrobium sp. | reverse complement strand
CGCCGCGAACCCGTGGGTGTCGGAGTGGACCTCGCGCTGGTTCACGACACACTTCTTGTGCTGGTGGAGGTACTCGATCGGGTCCTCGATGGTGATCATGTGCTCGTGGCGCTCGGAGTTGATCTTGTCGAGCATCGCGGCCAGCGTCGTGGACTTGCCCGAGCCGGTGGGCCCGGTCACGAGGACGAGTCCCCGGGGCCTGTCGCAGATCTGGGCCACCACCGCGGGCAGACCGAGCTCCCTGAAGCTCTTGATCTCGTACGGAATGGTCCGGTAGGCGGCGGCCACCGCGCCCCTTTGCATGAAGACGTTGGCCCGGAACCGCGCCATGCCCTTGATCCCGAAGCTGAAGTCCAGCTCGAGGGTCTCCTCGAAGCGATGCTTCTGCGCGTCGGTGAGGACGCTGTAGGCGAGCTGCTTCGTCTCCACCGCGTTGAGCGGAGGCAGGTCCAGCGGGCGCAGCTTGCCGTCGACACGGATCTGCGCCGCCGTGTTCGTGGTGACGTGGAGGTCCGTGCCCCCCATCTCGGTCATCGTCTTGAGCAGCTGGTGAAGGCTGACGGCCACGCCATGACCCCCTTTGTGAACACGGCCGAACCGGCCCCTGCCGAGGGCCGGCGCCGCACATCTCCTGTCGCCTAGAGGACGGTCTCCCTGAGGACCTCCTCAACCGTCGTCGTTCCGGCCTTGATCTTCTCGAGCCCGCTCATGCGGAGGGTGAGCATCCCCTCCTCGAGGGCCTTTCTCTTGATCTCGATCGCGGTCGCACCGACCATGATCAGGTCCCGGATGCCCTCGGTGACCTCCATGACCTCGTACAGGCCGATCCTGCCCTTGTAGCCGGTGCCGTTGCAGGTCCCGCAGCCCTTGCCCTTGTACGTCTTGAAGTCGCCAACCTGCTCCGGGGCAAAGCCGATCTCGAGGAGAGTCTTCTGGGGGATGTCGTCCTCGGTCTTGCAGGCCTTGCACACGCGGCGGATCAGGCGCTGGGCCTGGATGAGGTTGACCGCCGTCCCCACCAGAAACGGCTCGATGCCCATGTTCACCATGCGCGACACCGTCGAGGGCGCGTCGTTGGTGTGGAGCGTCGACAGCACGAGGTGACCGGTGAGCGCCGCCTTGACCGCGATCTCCGCCGTTTCGTAGTCGCGGATCTCACCCACGAGGATGATGTTCGGGTCCTGTCGCAGGAAGGAGCGCAGCACCGAGGCGAAGTTGAGTCCGATGGCCTCCTTGATCTGGCACTGGTTGATCCCGGGCAGGTTGAACTCGACCGGATCCTCGGCGGTCATGATGTTGGTCTCGGGCTTGTTCAGCGAGGCGATCGCCGAGTAGAGCGTGTTCGTCTTGCCGGATCCCGTGGGACCGGTGACCAGGACGATTCCGTAGGGCTTGCTGATCGCGGTCTTGAACCGGTCGAGAGAGTGCTGCTCGAAGCCCAGCTTGGTCATGTCCAGCATGAGCTTCGACTTGTCCAGGAGCCGCATCACGATCTTCTCGCCCCACAGCGTAGGCAGGCACGAGACGCGGAAGTCGAGGTCGCGGCTGCGGTTCTCGACCTTCATCTTGATCTTGATCCGGCCGTCCTGGGGAAGCCGCTTCTCCGCGATGTCCAGCTTCGCCATGATCTTGACGCGGGACGTGAGCGGGTCCTTGAGCTTCATCGGCAACGCCATCACGTTGTAGAGGATGCCATCGATGCGGAACCGGACCCGGAACTCCTTCTCGTACGGCTCGATGTGAATGTCGGAAGCCCCGCGCTTGAGGGAGTCCACTAGCAGCACGTTTGTCAGCTTGACGACCGGTGCGGCGTCGGCCGACTTGCTGAGGGCGCCGAGGTCGATCTCGTCGTCTTCTTTGATGACCGTCTCGACGGACGCCTCGGCGTCGGCCATCGAGTCGAGGTCGATCTCGGACAGCCCCCCGATCCCGGCCATGTCGTCTATGGTCAGGGCGGGGCCGTCCATCGCCTCCTTGAGGCTGTTCCCACCCATGGGCGAGAGGCCGCCGGCAGCGGCGGGGTCCTTGCGCAACTCGAGGGACCGGGTGGAGCCGTAGTAGTGGTCGATCGCCTCCTCGAGGGCCGTCTCCGAGGCCACGACGGGCTCGACGTTGTAGCCGGTCATGAACTTGATGTCGTCCATGGCGAAAACGTTCGTCGGATCCGCCATGGCGATGGTCAGGGTCGCCCCGGAACGAGACAGCGGAAGCACCTGGTACTTGCGCGACGTCTCGGCCGGGATGATCTTGATGATCGCCGGGTCGACCTCGAAGTGATCGAGGTTGATCGACGGGACGCCGTACTGGCGCGAGAGCAGGGACGTGATCTCCTCGTCCTTCACGAACCCGAGGGAGACGAAGGCCTTGCCGAGCTTGCCCCCGCTCATCTTCTGATGGTTGAGTGCGTCCTGAAGCTGCTGCGGAGACACCATGTTCTCCTTCAGCAGCAACTCACCAAGTCTGACAGGCATTCGCTCTCAATTGAAAAAAGTTAATTCCTATAGCAATTTAGTCGTCAGATGCTAACGCGCTGGTCTAGATAGTGTCAAGTCCTCATTGTTGATCATCTGTCCGATTTGCCGCCGCTTTCCGTGCACGTGCTGGAAGAATAGCACGCTCCGTGCCGGGCCCTGGGTGAGAGAGGGCACACGGACTCACCGTCGGGCGAGGACCGCCAGCCCGACGATCCCCAAAGCGGCCAGAATGAAGCACACCCGCGGCCACACCGGGCGATACCGGAGGGTGATCTCCCGTTCTCCCCCCGGGGTCGCCAGGACCTGATGGCCCCCGAACCCCCGTTGAAGGGCCACCGGCCCTGACCGGTCCTCGGCCGCCCAGTCCGGGTGATAGCCATCCAGAACCACGAGGAAGCCGGGAGGCGTCCTTGCCCTCAGCCTCACCGTGTGGGGCCCCAGACGCTCGTACGCCACCCGGGCGCCACCGGGCCCGGGCTCCACCGCGTCGGCACGGGCCACCCAGAAGGCCCGCGGAAGGGGACGGCGCAGCTCGTAGAGCCCCAGCGGCGCCTGGATCTCCGGCAGCTTGACCTCCCCGCGTCGGGTCACGAGGTCGTCCGGCAGAGGCCGGAAGGACAGGACCCAGCGGACGTTTGCGGAGCGCAGCCTCTCATGGTGCTCGCGGAATCGCTGGGGAGACGCCTCCTCGACGCGGAGCGTCGTCCCCGGCCGGGACCACCCGGTGCGATCGACGTCCAGGACCCCCTCCAGGCCATCCAGGGCCGGCGTCCGGGGCAGAAGGGCCTGCCGGTCCAGGTAGTAGAGCCACACGTCCGAGCGGGCCCGGGCCATCTCGGGCTCGAAGCGGAGCCCGGGCGTGTGGGCCACGCCATAGGAGAACCAGCGATAGCGCCCCTCGGCCGAGGCGGGCCGAACGAGCGCCGCCACATCCGGCCGCAGCTGGTAAAAGCTGGCCTGGGTGAGGGGGTTGACGGCGCCGTTGACGATCAGGAGGTCGACGGCGACGAGGCCGCCTGCCGCGAGAGCCAGCCGACCGCC
>CAXMOH010000160.1:0-10046 GCA_964194855.1 uncultured Hyphomicrobium sp. | reverse complement strand
CCACAGGCCTCCGCCATATCCCCCAAGGCGCCCGTCGGCGTTCACCACCCGATGGCACGGGATCACGATGGCGATCCGGTTCATCCCATTGGCCTGACCGACGGCCCGGACGGCGTCGGGAGAGCGAACGGTCTTCGCCAGGTCCTTATAAGAGCGCGTGTGCCCGTAGGGAATCCGTTGGAGGGCTTTCCAGACCCTCTGCTGGAAGTCCGAGCCGACGACGCTCGTGGGAACCTCGAAGTCCTGCCGCGTCCCTTCGAAGTACTCCGCCAGCTCCTTCTCGGTCTGACGCAGGTACTCGTGCTCCCCGGGGACGAGAGGCATGCCGAAGCGACGTCCCAGGATGGCGAGCTGCCGCTCGAGCATGCGCCGATCAGTGAACTCCAGGAGGCAGAGACCCTCGTCGGTCGCCCCAG
Source organism: uncultured Hyphomicrobium sp. (assembly GCA_964194855.1). GTDB lineage: Bacteria > Acidobacteriota > Vicinamibacteria > Fen-336 > Fen-336 > JAJDNS01. Next base: position 9,630 of record CAXMOH010000160.1, on the reverse strand, counting down.
CGATCATCGGGCCCAGCGGCGTTCGGAGCCAGGCCACCCTGATGCACTCGCTCTCTCGGCCACGACCCGGGGGGGCACCGAAGTGCTGGCTGAAGGCCTCCCGGAAGCCACTCAGGGATTCGTAGCCCGCATCGAAGGCGGCCGAGTCGAGGTCGGCCCCCTCCCGGAGGCGCTCGAAGGCGCCCCCCAGACGGCGGGCGCGGCAGTAGGCATCGAAGGTCATTCCGAAGGTCCTCTGGAAGTAGCGCCGAACACGCTCGGGGGTGAGCCCGAGGTCCCGCAGCTCCCTGGCGCGGATCCGGCGATCCGGCTCGGCATCGAGCATCGCGAGCAGTTTCTGGGCCCACTCCGGGTGCCGCCCGTCGGCGTCGAGCGGGCGGCACCGTAGACACGCACGATACCCGGCAAACAGAGCCCGGTTCACCGAGGGAAAGAACTCTATGTTCTGGCGCAGGGGCTTGCGCGCGGGACACGACGGGCGGCAAAAGATGCCCGTGGTGCGCACGCCGGTGAAGAAGACGCCGTCGTAAGAAGCGTCCTTCGCGTAGAAAGCGCGCTCCATCTCGACCGGCTCGGGGGTTGTCTGTGCGGTCTCCATGTGGGAGAGGTTACGTCGGGCCGGGGTGGTGTTTCCACCGAAATTCGGACGTCGAATTCGGGAGAGGGAGAATGGAAAGCCCTTCCATGCACGGGTGCTACACTTCCGGCGTGAGAGACGATCGCCACGCCGTCGCGGAGGAGCGAAGCCTCGAGATGCACCGGTTGGTCGCCGCTCGGCTGCAGGAGGATCCGCACCTCCTCGCGCCGGCACGCGAGCGCGTGCGACGGTGGCGAGTGAACGGCTCCGTGAGCCTCCGCTGGGCCGACGCGTGGCTCGAGATTCTCGATCGACCCCTGGCTGAGATCGTGGTCGTGCTCACCGATCCGGGCGAGAGAGCGCGACAGCTCCGGCAGACGTCACCGTTCGCCGGGGTCCTCGACCCGAAGACGCGCTGGGAGACCTGGCGATCGGTCGGAGAGCGCTTCTCGGGACAGCGATGAACCGTGCGCAGCTCGAGCACGTGATCCGCGCCGCGGCCACGATCGCGGAGGACCAGGAGATCATCGTCATCGGCAGCCAGGCCATCCTCGGCCGCTACCCGGACGCACCGGACGAGCTCTGCGTGTCGGCCGATGTCGACCTGTACCCGCGCAACCACCCCGACCGAGCGGACCTCATCGACGGCTCCATCGGAGAGCTCTCGCCGTTTCACGACACCTACGGCTACTACGCCCAGGGCGTCGGCCCACAGACCGCGGTCCTTCCCTCGGGCTGGGAAGAGCGCCTCGTGCCGGTGCGGACCGCGGCCGGCACCGGCTTCTGCCTCGAGCCCCACGACCTCGTGATCTCCAAGTACGCCGCCGCGCGAGAGAAGGACCGTGAGTACGTGATCGCCGCGCAGCGCCACGGTCTGGTGAGCGAGGAGACGCTGCTCGAGCGCCTGGATCAGACGACCCTCGACGTCGAGCAGCGTCAGCGTCTCCGCGCGAGAATCCAGGCCGACGCCCGAGGCGAGCCTCCCCGCGAGCGGGCGCCCTGAGCGATCCAGGACGTCCGGGCCAGCTCGTGGTGCCCACCGCCTCTTCTCAGGCCAGGCGGGCCCGATAGTAGAAATTCTGGATGTCGCCCTCGATCTCGTTCGTCTCGACCCTGGAAAAGCCCGCCTCCGCAAGGAGCTCTCGCGCCTTCTGCTCGCCCCACATCGCGCCGAGCCCCTCCCCGTCGGCGGAGAGCGAGACCGTCATGCAGTGCATGCACGAGATCGTGAAGAATGCCACGCCGATGGGGTGGTCGTGGTTCTCGTGGAGGTGGCTCGAGGCCTTGATGTCCACCATCAGAAACTCGCCACCGGGCCGCAGCGCCCGGGCAATGTTGCGGAGCACGCGGCGGGGCTCCACCTGGTCGTGGATGGCGTCGAACGCGAAGACCAGATCGTGTCGGCTAGAGACGTCGAGGGCCGCGGCGTCGATCGCCTCGAACCGCGCGTTGGTGAGACCCCACGCCTCCGCTTCGGCCCGACCCGCCTCCACCGCCTCGGCGGAGATGTCGTACCCCACGAAGCGGCTGCGGGGGAACGCCCGGGCCATGAGGTTCACGGCGTGCCCGCGCCCGCAGCCCACGTCGGCGACATCGATGCCCTCTTGCAGACGCCGCTCCAGGTCGGGGTAGGTCGGAATGGTCGTCTGGATGAGCGTCGCATCGAGGACCTGCCCCGAGTCCTCCGACTGAACCGCGTTGAAACGGGGGTAGGCCGAGTACGGGAGCCCGCCGCCATGGCGAAAGCACTCCACGATGCCGTCCTCGACCCCGCCCAGGAGCCCGACGTACTGGGTGATCGTCGCGATGTTGTCCACACCAGCCGCCCGGGTGAGGCTGGCGGCGTGCTCGGGAGGCAAGAGGTAGGTCTTGCGCTCCGGGTCGTACTCGACCACCCGACCCAGGACCATGGCCCCCAGCCACTCCCGGACGTACCGCTCTTTCAGGCTCGCCGCATCCGCCACCTCGGCGACCGTCGACGGGGCCCGTCCCGACATCGTGTCGAAGAGCCCCGTCCGGTGCCCCACGCTGGTCATGAGCGCCAGGCACGCGTCGTTCACCACCCCCACCATTCGCTCCGCGAACGCCGCTGCCCCGCCACCGTCCGGCTGTCCACCCTCGAGAACCTCGACCTGGCTTGCCATCTCACTCTCCTTGCCCCGACCCATCCTCCCGGGCCGGATGTACACAAGATCGCACGGGCGAGGGTCTCGCGCTTCGCTCGTTCCGGCCATTTTTCAGGATGGAGCGCGAATGGCCGGTTTCGGCCATGGGGGTTACGATGGCCACGGGCATGCCCACCGCCTCTCCCACACCGCGCTATCGTTTTGGCGAGTTCACGCTCTCGCCGACCCGGCGCTCGCTCCAGAGAAACGACCGCGAGGTGCCGCTCATCCCGCGATACCTCGACCTGCTCGTCCTCCTCGTGGAGCGGCGCTCCGAGGCCCTGCACCGGCAGGCCATCTTCGACCAGGTCTGGTCGGACGTCGTGGTCTCGGACGGCGCCCTGACCCAGGCCGTGCGCACGCTCCGCCGCGCGCTCGGAGAGGATGGCGGGGGCGGCGTCTTCATACGTACCGTCTCCCGCCATGGATACCAGTTCGTTTGCCCTGTGACCGAAGAGACCGACACGGACAGGACCGCGACTCCTGCCAAGGCCGGAGACACACCGCCGCCCGCCGCGCCAGGCGAGGGACAGGGGGACCGCTTCGCCGGGCCGCTGGATCGCCTCCGCGGGGAGGAGGTCTCCGAAGAAGGTCGTCGTGAGGCGGCAGAAGAGCTCCATCAGCTCGGTACGACCGAGGCGCTGGGGCATCTGGGAAACGCCCCAGGCGACGCACGAGCCTGGGCCCTTCTGCGTGACAGCCGCTGGGAGGTGGCCGGGGCCGGGCCGGTCCCGGTGCTCGAGGCGTCCGCGGGCCTGGCGGGATGGAGAGAGCTGGCTTCACTGCGCCTCGGTCGCGCCCGCCGCCTCGTCGCCGCCCGCTGGGCCTCGGCCTCGGCAGGCGGAGCCGTGGCGGGCCTGCTGGCCGGCCTGCTCGGGGGCGTGCTGATGCTGGCCCTGTCGGGTCCAGGACATTCCCCGTTCTCGCTGCTCCTCGGCCTGGGACTCGTCGGCGCGTTCACTGCCGGGCTCGGGGCTGCGGGCGTGGGAAGCGGGCTCGCGGCTGCCGAAGCCCTCGTGCGTTCGTGGAGGACGCCGGCACTGGTGGTGCTCGGGGCCCTGGGAGGCGGGTTGGTCGCCGCCGTGGCTCGGCGGGGGGTCGACGCGCTGGTCGAGGGGTTGTTCTCGTACCCCGGCCTCGCCCTCGGCGGAGGTGTCGAGGGCCTCTTGATGGGTGCCGCCGCCGGCCTCGGCTACGGGCTGTCGACGCATCCCCGCAACGGAGGGATGGCGACACCGCAAGGGGCGGCCCGGGTGCGCACCTGCCTGGCCACGGGTCTCGCCTGCGCGGTGGCGGCGGCATTTCTGTGTGGGAGCGGGCTGCGCCTCGGCGCCGTCAGCCTCCACAGGGTGGTCTCCGGCTTCCCCAACACACAGGTGCGATTCGAGGTGCTGTCACCCCTGGTGGGTGAGCCGAAGCCCGGTCCCAGAACGTGGACTGCCCTCGGAGGGGGTGAGGGTCTGTTCTTCGGGGCCGGGCTGGCCGCCGGCCTGACCCGCCGCCCGCGACGTCGGGACGGGAAGGACTGACAGCATCCCTCACCCACCCCTGAGCGATCGATCACCATCCGCTCAGTTCTTTCCAATCCTTGCGGCCGAGCTTCCGGGGTGACGGGCCTTGCCGGCCCGAGAGGAGGATGCACGATGGACGGACACGTCCTGGCCGAAGACGATTGGCCGCTCCTGTCGCCGAAACGCCTGGAGTTCCCATCGCGATGGGTGAGCACCGCTGCCCGTCTGCGGGTGAGGACCATCCGCCCCACGGCCATCGTCGACCTCACAGCGAGGGTGGAGGCGTTCGTGCGGGCAACGCTCCTTCAGACGGGATGGGTCAACGTCCAGAGCCTGCACACCACCACCGGACTCCTGGTCAACGAGCACGAGCCCCTGCTGCTCGGAGACCTGACGCGCCTTCTCGAGCGGTTGGCCCCGCGGAGCAACGAATACGCCCACGACGCCCTCCATCTGCGAGAAGACGTCCCACCCGACGAGCGACCCAACGGCCACGCCCACGCCAAGGCGTCGCTGCTTCGGAGCTCGGAGACCCTCAACGTGACGGGACGAGAGCTCCAGCTCGGCCGCTGGCAACGGATCCTCTTCGTGGAGCTGGATGGCCCTCGGGAGCGGGAGATCTCCCTGGTGGCGCTGGGGCAGGGAGCCGCCGCCGCCAGTTGAGGGCGCGACGGGCTAGAGGAGGCCGTTGTGGGCGGCCCAGGCCACGGCGGCGGCCCGGGAGGGGAGGCCCAGCTTCGTTCGGACGTTGGAGATGTGGCGGTGGACGGTGTGGCCGCTCAAGTGCAGCCGATCGGCGATCTCCTTGTCGCCGAGACCCTCTGCGACCAGCCGAAGCACCTCGATCTCCCGGGCCGTGAGCTCGCTCTCGACCGACGCCCCGGCGCCGCCAGGATCCTTCCCTGCCGAAGGACCAGGCATTTCAGCGAGCTTTTTCAACAGGTCCTCGGCACGCATGGCCTCTCGGACGGCGCCCAGCTTCTGAAGGGACTCGAGGGCTGAGCGTGCCTCCTGCCGGGCCGGGCCAGGGCGGTCGAGACCCACGAGGCACGCCGCCAGGTCGAGGCGCGCCCGGGCCGCCTCGAACGGCGCCTGCGACTGGAGAAACAGGTCGACCGCGTCTTCGAAGCAGCGACGTGCCTCCTCGGCGGACCCATCGGCGTTCGACAGCGTCCCTTCGGCCTGGCGCACCGCAGCCCGAATGGTCGGTGTGTCGACCTGCTCCAGGAGAAAGCGGAGAGAGCTCGCGGCCTCCTCCGCCTCCGGGCGGTTGCCCAGCAACAGGTGAGCGCGGACCAGTAACTCGAGGGCCATGGCTCGACCGTTCCAGTTGTCGCTCGGAGTCCGTCGCAGGAAGCGCTCCAGGAGATCCGCCGCGGTCACCGCATCCTCGCGGTCGAGGGCGATGGCACCGCGCCCCAGGAGAGACAGCGAACGATTCTCGACCCGGGCGAACAGCTCCTCCGCCTCCTCGAGGCGGCCCTGACGCCGGCGGAGCTCGGCCAGCTGCTCGACCCCGTCGGCCACGAGCAACGGGCGGCTGGCGGTCAGTCGGGCGATGGCCTGCTGCAGCTCGGCCTCGGCCTGCACCCACTCGCCCTGGCCGATGAGCATGGCCGCATGCTGCGTGCGGCACACGGTGAGCGAGGGTGCGATCCCCCACTCCCGGCTGAACCGCTTGACGCGCTCGCCCCATTGGGCGGCACGGTCGTAGTCGCGCACACGCTCGCAAGCGTGGACGAGAAAACAGCACGTGGCTCCCACGGCATCCAGGGCCGCCATCTCCCCGGCCAGCGCCGAGGCGGTGGCCTCGTCCAGTCGGCGCATTCCCTCGTCCACCTGCCCCTCGGCAACGAGGACGAGGCCCTCGAGGGCTCGGGCCAGCATCTCCAGATCCAGCAGCCCGAGCTTCTGGCCCAGCTCCAGGGCCACGCCCCCACGCTCCCGGGCGGCCGCGGCGTCGCGGCGGTACATCAAGGCGAAATGCCCCTCCCACAGAGCGAGCCATCCGTGCTCCGGCCCGGCCTCGCTCCCTTCCAGGAGCCGCCGGGCACGTTCGAGCCATCCCGAAGCGGGGGCCTCTCCGCGCAGGTCGATGCAATCGACGGCGAGGCCGTAGGCGAGACGGGCCGCAGAGCGCGAGTCACCTCCCTCGCGGTAGAGGCGGAACGCGCGCTCCCGGATGTCGAGGGCCTCCTCGGTCCGGTCGAGCCAGAAGAGGGCCCAGCCCAGCCCCTCGAGGGCGTCGGGGCTCACCGATTCTTCCAGCGCGGCCTCGAACGCCTCCCGAGCGGCGTCCCACGCCCCGCGGTTGAGGGCGTCTCGCCCGCTTTCCAGACCGACGTTGCGCGAACGCGATGCCATGGCCGCCCTGATTGTCCTCCGGTGTCCGCCGAGGTTCAAAGCCGGCCGTGCTATCGTCCCCGAGCCGGAGAGAGAAACATGCCGATAGAAGCCCAGCTGGTTCTGGACGCCAAGGCGGCCCTCGGTGAGGGCGCCCTCTGGCACGCCCCGAGGCAGCGCCTCTATTGGGTCGACATCGACGGAGGGGTCGTCCACGAGTTCGATCCCGCGACGGGCGGCGATCGGGCGATGTCGATCGGCGAAAAGGTGGGCACTGTCGTTCCCCGGGCCAGGGGCGGCCTGATGCTGGCCACGGAGTCCGGGCTGGCGTCCTTCGAGCTCGAGAGCGAGCGGCTGGCCGTCGTCGCGACGCCGGAAACCGACGTTCCGGGAAACCGCTTCAACGACGGCAAGTGCGATCCTTCCGGCCGCTTCTGGGCCGGAACGATGGACGCGGCCCAGGCCCCGGGCCGAGGGGCGCTCTACCGGCTCGACGCTGATATGACCGTCCACAAGATGGTACAGAACGTCTCCATATCCAACGGCCTCGCGTGGAGCCTGGATCGGCGTGTCTTCTACTACATCGACTCCCCCACCGCCGTCGTCGCGGCGTACGACTACGACGATGCCACCGGCGCCCTCTCTGCGCGGCGAGAGGTGGTGAAGGTCCCCGAGGATCTCCGGTGGCCCGACGGCATGACGATCGACTCCGAGGGAATGCTGTGGGTCGCCCACTGGGGCCCGGGGGCGGTGTGCCGATGGAACCCGGACGACGGCAGCCTCCTCGAGCGGATCGACGTTCCCGCCGCTCACGCCTCCTCGTGCGCCTTTGGCGGAGAGGACCTCGGCGACCTCTACATCACCACGGCACGGGCCGATCGCACGGAGGAAGAGCTGGCCGCCGAACCCCTCTCGGGAGGCCTCTTCAAGGCTCGCCCGGGCGCCACGGGCGTGGCGGCTTTCGAGTTCGCGGGCTGAGAGGCTCGGGGAAGGGCCCGGTGAACGACTATCCGCGCTTTCACCAGGACCGCTTGAACCTGGTGCTCCACATCGTGGCGGTGCCTGCATTCGCCCTCTCCCCGGTCGCAATCCTGGGGAGCGTCCTGGCAGGCCAGTGGCTCGCGGCAGTGCTCTTCGCCCTTCTCCCGGCTGCTTCGCTGGCCGTCCAGGGCTACGGCCACAAGCATGAGCCGAACCCGCCGCTGCCCTTCCAGGGGCCTGGCAACTTCGTGAGGCGCATCCTCAAGGAGCAGTACGTCACGTTCCCCCTTTTCGTCCTGAGCGGCGGCTGGGCAAGAGCGCTCCGAGGGCCGACAGTCTCCTAGGACTTGAGCCCGATCTCCCGCAGACGCTCCTCGAGATAGCTGCCGGCGGTGTGGGTGTCGCTCAGCCGCACCTCCGGCCACGGGTGCAGGAACAGCGGCATCGAGAGCCGTGAGCGCGCGGCGCTTTCCCCGGACGGGTTCACGACGCGGTGGGAGGTGGAGCGGAAGAGGCCCCCCGTCGCCATCTGGAGCATGTCCCCGGCGTTGATCACGACGTTGCCCGGGTCGCTGGGGACGTCGTGCCACACACCCCGGGTGTCGCAGACCTGAAGGCCGGGCTCGGTGGCCGCCACGAGCAACGTGATCAGGTTGATGTCCTCGTGGGCGGCGGCCCTGATGGCGCCGTGCTCCTCTTCACCGGTGAGCGGGGGGTAGTTGAGGATTCTGAGCAGGATCCGTGGGCTCCCGTCGACCATCTTCCGCAGCGGCATCGAGAGGTCGGCGCGGGCCTCCTCCGGCAGGTGGTCCTCGATGAGCGCGAGCAACTCGCCCGCCAGGGCGTTCAGTGAGTCATAGAGCTTCCGCGTGCCATCGGACACGGCCTCCGGGAGCCGGGTGCCCGGATAGACGTGAAAGAACTCCTTGAGGTCCTTCTGGGTTCGGCCCTTCGCGTTTTCCGACAGGTAGGGAAAGTAGCCGTCCTGTGCCTGCGGGTCGAAGGTGTAGTCGTGTTTCCCGGGGTCCGCAAAGAAGCGCTCCCACTCCTCGTAGACCCCCCGGACCAGCTCGGGTGGGATCGGATGATCGGCCAACACCGCGAAGCCGGTCTGAGTCAGGGAGGAGGTCAGCCGCTCACCCGCTTCTGCCGACCCGTAGCTGACTCGCAGGACGTCCATCACTCCCCCACTCGAGCGTACCCTCGCGGATTTGACCATCAGCACACCCGAGACACAAGCGCCCCGCGGACCCTTCGTGGCCGAGCCCTGTGGCCGGCGCCGGCACGCCCCGGGCAAACGGCTTAGAATCGCCTCATGCCCGAGAAGCCACGCATCCTCGTGTCGAACGACGACGGTGTCCAGGCCGAAGGCCTTGCCGCTCTCGTGGGTGCCCTGGAGGAGGTGGCGGAGATCTGGGTGGTCGCCCCGGACTCGGAGCAGAGCACGGCCTCCCATGGGATCACGCTCAGGCGTCCTCTTCGCTTGAAGGAGGTCGAGGGGAAGACGCGGTGGTTTGCCGTCGACGGACAGCCCTCCGACTGCGCGTGGATGGGCATCAACCACGTGCTCCGGGAGCAGCGCCCGCATCTCCTGGTCTCGGGGATCAACCACGGGCCCAACCTGGCCGACGACGTCATCTATTCCGGGACCGTGGCGGTCGCCCGGGAGGCCGCCATGCTCGGCGTGCCGTCCATCGCGTTCAGCCTCGCCAGCCGCCACAACTTCGACTTCGGACCCGGGGCTCGATTCGCGCGGGTGCTGGTCGAATCGGCCCTGGGCGAGCTGCCCCCGAGCAAGCACCTGAGCGTCAACTTCCCGAAAGGGGAGATCGACGGGTGGGTCGCCTCGGTGCAGGGAAAACACTCCTACGGGACCGAGGTCGTCGAGAAGACCGACCCCCGCGGACGGAATTACTACTGGATCGGCGGAAACGAGTACGAGCACGAGGACATCCCCGGCAGCGACTGCAACGCCGTCTTCCGCACAGGCCGGGCGGCCGTCACCGCGCTGACGCTCGACTTCACGGACGACCCGATGCGGGAGCGAGTTAGA
>CAXMOH010000159.1:0-3747 GCA_964194855.1 uncultured Hyphomicrobium sp. | reverse complement strand
TCTCGAGCACGTCGTAGTCGATCCGCTCGTCGTCCTTCCGGACGCCGTAGGGCACGACCTTGAAGTACTTGCCCGAGAAATTGAGCGGATGCCCGTGGGTCAGGTGCCCCCCGTGCGAGAGATCCATGCCGAGGATCGTGTCCCCGGGCTGAAGTGTGGCCAGGTAGACCGCGGTGTTCGCCTGGGCCCCGGAGTGGGGCTGCACGTTGGCGTGATCGGCGCCGAACAGCTGCTTCGCCCGCTCGATGGCCAGCGTCTCCGCCACGTCCACGAACTCGCACCCGCCGTAGTAGCGCCGCCCCGGATACCCCTCGGCGTACTTGTTGGTGAGGACCGTGCCCAGCGCCTCGAGCACCGCCTCGGAGACGAAGTTCTCCGAAGCGATCATCTCGAGCTGGCTCCCCTCGCGGCGGGTCTCGTTGAGGATGGCCTCCGCCACCTCGGGGTCGATGCGGGCCAGGTTCTCCATCGCCACTACCTCGTCTCGATCTTCGCCACGCGACGCCCGTGTCGGCCGCCAGCAAAGGGGGTCTTGAGCCAGGTCTCGAGGATCCGCTCGGCAAGCGCGGGTTCGGTGGTGCGCCCGCCGAGGGCCAGGACGTTGGCGTCGTTGTGCTCGCGGCTCAGTCGAGCGGTCTCCTCGTCGCACACGAGGGCCGCTCGAACGTCCGCGTGACGATTCGCGGTGATCGACACCCCGATGCCGGTGCCGCAGACGAGGACGCCCCGGGTCACGCGTCCGCTCCCGACGGCCTCGGCCACCCGGTGCGCGAAGTCCGGGTAGTCGACCGAGTCCTCCGAGTCCGTTCCCACGTCCTCCCAGGGGACTCCGAGCCGGTCGAGGACGTTCTTCAGCTTCTCCTTGAGCGAGAAGCCGGCGTGATCGGAGCCGAGGATGACGGGATCGGGCATGGACGGGGGCGCGGGGAACGGCCCCAGTATAGCCCGAGCCGCGGCCGGGCCTTCCGGCCCCGCGGGCTTCATCAGTTGGCGCGAGCCGTGGAGCGCGGCGGCCCGCGCCGGGCGCGGCAAGAGCCGCCACGCGAAGGAGGAGAGGACCGTTGATCATGGCCATCGACGATCGAACGGGGCGGGCATGCGTCCTGCGCTCCAGGCTACAGGGCCACGAGCGGGATGCCGATCGCACGCGCGCCGGTCAGCAACCGCTCGTCGTAGCTTGCGAGCTCGACGGCAGCGCTCTGCCCCCGCAGGAACTCGATCGACGCGAGGTGGAGCGCGTCGAGTGTCCGAACGGGGACCGGAAACGGCTCGAGGGCGCGCGCCAGCACGTCCGGCTGGAGCTCGAGAATGGCCAGTCTCTCCACCAGCTGGCGCGCCGCCTCTCCGTGCGACGCGTCGAGACCGCGAGCGTTGAGCCGGGTCCACAGCTCGTACTCGAGGAGCCGGCTGGACACGAGCGGCTGTTCCCACAGCGAGTCGGGAGGCCGTCGGTCCTCCGCCAGGAGATGCGCGAGAGCGACCGACGTATCGAGGTAGATCACCGATCGCCGCGGTCCGAGTCGAGCTCGCGCTGAAGCTCGCCCCACGTCGCGATGGGCTGCCTTGGAGGTGGCCCGTCGACGACCACGAGCGGCGCCGTCATCCAGCCTTCGCGCACGGCCTCAGCGAGAACGGCGTCCGCCAGGGCGGGCGCTCGTCCCGAGCGAGGGGGTCCCAACTCCGCGACCACGCGATCCCGGTCGGTGACGAGCACTGTCTCTCCGGTCGCTGCGAGGCGGACGTACTCGCTGAGCTTGTTCTTCAGGATCTTGACACCAACAGCACGCATGTCGCCATGGTAGCTACTCGTAGCTACTTCGTCAAGGGGCCGGCCACCCCCGGGGAGAACGCTCTTCAGCCGAGAGGAGATGGAACAGACGGTCGTTCTGGGGAACAGGCGGTCGGTCTAGGGAATGAACGGTCGTTCTGGGGAATGGGGAATGGTTTTGACCCATTCCGCGATCGCTCTCGCCCAGTCCCCGCCGGCCCGGGAGATCAGGTCGTTGTGACCGAGGCCCGGGAAGACGTGCAGGCGCTTCGGGTCGGGGGCCGCGTCGAACAGCGCTCGACCCTGATCGATGGGAACGATGTCGTCGCGGTCGCCGTGCATCAGGAGGAGCGGGCACTCCAGCCCGCCGATCCGACTGAGGCTCGGGTAGGCATCGGGCACGAGGGCTGCGGGCAGGATCGGATAGTGCACGCGCCCCATGTCGCGGACGCTGGTGAAGGTGGAGACGAGGACGAGGCCTCGGGGCGGCGCCTCCCGGGCCAGCGCCAGCGCCACGGCCCCGCCCAGCGACTCGCCCAGATAGACGACACGGTCGGCGGCGACTCCCTCCTGGCGCAGGAGGGCCGAGCGGGCGGCACGGGCGTCCCGATAGGTTCCCTCCTCGTTTGGACTGCCCGTCGAGCGGCCGTAGCCGCGATAGTCGAACGAGAAGACGTCGAGGCCGACGCCGGTCAGGAGCTGCGCGTGGAGGAGACGGTCCCCGATGTTGCCGGCATTCCCGTGAAAGAGAAGCACGTGCCCGAGTGCCTCACCTCGGGCCGGGAACCACCAGGCGTGAAGGCGCTCGCCGTCCCCGGTCTCGATCTCGACGTCGAGGGAGTCGAGACCCAGCGCGCTCGGCTCGAAGAGGATCTGCTTCGAGGGAAAGTAGAGAAGCGAGTTCAACAGGAACGGGATCATGAGCCAGAGCACTCCCAGGAGAAGAACGAGCGCCGCCAACAGCCGAAGGACGCGCCGCAGCATGACCTATTATTTGACGATATCCTCTCAGCCACGGTGAGAATCGAGGGGCCGGTCGTCGTCGATCGTCGGGGTGAGGCTCGCATCGCCCGGGGACACCCGTGGATCTATCGCTCCGACGTGGTCAAGGAGGGTGGTGCCGCGGCCGGAGCCGTGGTGCGTGTCACGACCGCGAGAGGTCGGCCCCTGGGATTCGCCTTCTGGTCCGCCCGGTCGGAGATCCGCCTGCGTATGATCGAGCGGGGAGAGTCGCTGGCCGAGGACTGGCTGCGCCAGCGGATCGGGCGGGCGCTCGAGTGGCGCGAAACGGTGGCCGCAGGAGCCGAGGCCTACCGGGTTGTCCACGGGGAGGGCGACGGCGTCCCCTCGCTCATCGTCGATCGCTACCGAGATCACGTCGTGGTCCAGACCCTGTCCCAGGGCACGGACAGCGCCAGGTCCGAGATCGTCGACGTCCTGGTCGACCTCCTGAAACCAAAGGGCATTCTCGAGCGCAACGACCCCAGGGTGCGGAGCCTGGAGGGCCTCGAGCAGCGAGTGTCCGTCCTGCACGGCGACGTGCCGGAGACGGTCGAGGTGAACGAGGGCGATGTCCGCTTCCTCGTCGACCTGCGCAAGGGGCAGAAGACGGGGCTCTTTCTCGACCAACGCGAAAACCACCTGGTCGCCAGGAGCTACGCACGGGGCCGTGTGCTCGACGGCTTCACCTACGACGGCGGCTTCGCGCTCCAGGTGGCCCGGGAGGCCGACCAGGTCCTGGCCGTGGATCTCTCGGCAGACGCGCTCTCCCGCGTGCGAGCAAACGCCGCCCTGAACGACCTCACGAACGTCACCTCGCGCGACGCCAACGTCTTCGATCTCCTGAGGTCTCTCGACGACGAAGGGGAGCGGTTCGACACGGTCATCCTGGACCCCCCCGCCTTCGCCAAGAGCCGCAAAGCCGTGGACAAGGCGCTGGGCGGCTACAAGGAGATCAACCTCCGCGCCCTGAAGATCCT
>CAXMOH010000158.1:0-6731 GCA_964194855.1 uncultured Hyphomicrobium sp. | reverse complement strand
TCGAGCGGGAAGCCCTCCGGGGCGATCAGCCGCCGCGTCTCGTACTGGGGATTGAACGCGACGAAAAAGAAGAGCTCATCCTGGAGGATCGGCCCACCGACGCTCACCCCGAAGTCGAGAGTGCGGGTCCCGGTCGTGTTGACCTGCCCGAGCTCGGTCTGCTGCTGCCGCCACGCGCCCTCGAGCCCGGGCGGGCGCCAGTAGCCGAAGAGGCTCCCGTGGAACACGTTCGTCCCACTCCGGGTGATCACGTTGACGATGCCACCGGTGGCCTGGCCATATTCCGCCTCAAACCCGGCCGTCTTGACTTGCGTCTCCTGAATGAAGTCCGTCGTCACCCCCGTTCCCAATGAACCGAAGTCCACCGTGTAGACGCCGATCCCTCCAAAACCCTGGTTCGTGATGTTGACGCCGTCGACCACGTAGTGGTTGTCGAGCCCACTGCCCCCGGCGATTGACGGGTTGGCGTCGCCGGTGCCCGTCGAGCCGCTCACCCCCGGCACCATGTAGAGAGTGTCCGTCATGCGCCGGGGAGCCGGCAGCCGCAGCAGCTCGTCCGTGGCCAGGATCCCACCGGCGGTGGTCGAGGACATGTCCACGACCGTCGACGTCGCCGTCACCTCGAGTATCTCGACGATCTGGCCCAGCTCGAGTGTGAACGGGAGCTCCACACGCTGACCCAGGCGCACGAGGACGTTGCGCTGGGAAGAGGTCTTGAAACCCATGAGCTCCACGCGCACGTCGTAGCTGCCCGGCGTCAGGTAGGGGATGAGAAAGCGTCCTCGGGCGTCGGTCGCGACCATCCGCTCGCCCTGGTTCGAGCTCAGGGTAACGATGGCCCCGGGCAGCCCTCCCCCCTGGGAGTCGACCGCCTTGCCCGCGATCGAGCCCGTCGTTGTCTCCTGGGCCAGGGCTAGGGCGCAGCCCGCGAGCCAGACGAGAATCGCCCCCGTCAGTGCCCGCCTCATGGCGCCGTCCCTACTTCCCTGTTTCAAGAAGCCGGACTCCGGGGATATTTGAGCCTCCTGGTAGGCTGGTGTCAGCTTACCTGAGATGGCAGTGCCACGCTTCGTCCCAGTGAATGGACCAGTCCTCACAGTTGGACATACCGAAAACAAGGGAGAATGTTGGTTCGGGGCCTTCTACTCTGCGGCGCGGACCTCCTTACCAGTGTCAGCGCGTCGTCGTCGACGCGGGAAGGAGTGTCCGCGATCGGGGAGTCTCGTGGCTCTCGCTCGTCCGCCATCGGATGTCGCCCTAGCTTAGCTCTTTCCCTTGTCGAGCCAGATCTCGAGGCCCTGGGTGTTCAGCTCGATGTCGAGGGCGAGGAGGCTATTGAGCTCGTCGCGGGTCTGGGTGCAGCCGTGGTCGACGGCGCGGCCGAGGAGGTACTCCTCCACAGCCGATTGAAGATGGGCCGATCGGTCGGAGCGGCCGTCGGCGGCGCGGGCCAGATCGACAAGGGTGCGCACCTGGGCCAGGAGCTCGACGGCCAGGCGTTCCACATCGGTGATGCGGGAGTAGTGGGTCAGGAGCATGGCGCGCGGTTGTCGCTCGACCATCCGGCCGACCGAGGACTCCATGGCCTCGGGGTCGAACTGCACCGGTGAGGTCGAGGGCATGATGAACGGACCCTGGTCGGTGGTGAGCTCCGGGTACGCCAGGCCGAAGGTGTCTCCCGTGAAAAAGGACCGCGACCTCTCGTCCCAGATGCAGACGTGATGACGAGCGTGACCCGGGGTGTCGAGAAACACGAGAGGGCGGCCGCCCAGCTCGAGCACGAAGCCCTCGGGGGCCTCGACGACGCGCTCCGCGTCCACGGGCAGCACGTCGCCGTGAGCCTTTTTCACTTCGTCCTCGCCGTAGACCGCCGCGGCCCCTTTCAAGAGGGCGGAGGGGTCGATCATGTGGCGCGCACCGCGCGGGTGGACGACGAGCGTGGCGTTCGGCAGGTGGCGCATGAGCTCGCCTGCCCCCCCGGCGTGGTCGAGGTGGACGTGGGTGAGGATCAGGTGATCGACGTCGGCCGGGGTGAGGCCTCGGCCGGCGAGCGCCGCGAGGAGATCCGGGACGCAGTTGCCGGTGGCCACGTCCACGAACGCCGCGCGGCCGTTTTCGATGATGAGGTGGCTCGCATCGAAGAACGGTCGGTTGAAGGCGGTGTCGACGGACCAGATGCCGTCGCCCAGGTCCTGGACGCTGGATCGCGCGGTGGCCGGGGAGCTGTCAGTCAAAAGGTTCCCTCCAGCTCGTATTATGTCCTCGTCGCGGGCGCCAGGAGACCGTGGTGGAAGTGTCGGTCTGCTATTCTGGCCTTGCGTGAAGCTGCGACTGCTGAGCTACAACATCCACAGGGCCATCGGCGTCGATCGCCGGTTCCGTCCGGATCGCGTCGCTTCGATCATCTCCTACTACCGCCCCGACGTCGTGATGCTGCAGGAGGTGGACGAAGGGGTCCCGCGGTCGCGGGAGATGGACCTGGGGCGGGATCTCGCGGAGACCCTCGGCTACGAGCACTACGCCATCGGCCACAACGTGACGCTTCGGAAGGGCCGCTACGGCAACGCGACCCTGAGCCGCTGGCCCATCCTGCGCGAGCGGAATATCGATCTCACCGTGGGGATCCGCAAGAGGCGCGGCTGCCAGCACACGCGCATCGACGTGCGTCCCGCCCACGGAAAGAGGCGGCGCCTCGAGATCTTCAACATGCACCTCGGCCTCTCCGCTCGCGAGCGCGCGAAGCAGCTCGGCATCCTGATGCGCTCGAGGGAGTTTCGGGCGCTGCCCTACGACGTGGCGTGCGCGGTGGGTGGGGACTTCAACGACTGGCGCTCGCTCCTGCACCCGATCCTCGTGGATCTGCTGGGCTTCCAGTCGGCGACGGGGGGCGGCGCCCGACGAGACAGACCGATCCAGACGTTCCCGTCGTTCTTTCCCCGGGGCGCGCTCGACCGGCTGTACTTTCGTGGCCCGATGCGCCTCGCCGGGGTGCGCCGGTGCCGCCTCGCGCTCTCGAGGGTCGCCAGCGACCACTTGCCGGTCATCGTGGACTTTCAGCTGACCTGACTAGGAGAGCGGCTCGTAGGAGCACCAGGGGTCCGTCTCGAAGGGGTCGCCGGTGAGGCCGAAGGCGCGGGAGCGGGAGCCGCCGCAGATGTCGCGGAACTCGCAGCGGCCGCACCGTCCCTTGAGCAGGTCGGGGGAGCGGAGGTTTCGGAACAGCTCCGTCTCGCGGTAGGCGTGGGCCAGGCTCATGCTCCTCACGTCTCCCACGGGCACCGGGAGAAACCCGCTCGGGAAGATCTCGCCGGTGTGGGCGACGAACAGGAAGCCCTTGCCGGAGTTTACGCCTCGCGGGGCCAGGCCCACCGTGTGGCCCGGGCCCTCCGACTGTGTGAGGCGCATGGGCATGGCGGCCTGGCCGGCGGGACGGGCGGAGCGGCCGGCCTCCTTCATCTCCCTCTGGGCCACGTGACGCCGGTAGTGCGGCGCCTCGGTGACCTTGACGATGAAGTCGCCCTGCTTCTGCAGGCCGTAGATCACCTCGAACAGCCGCTCGCACTCCGAGGCGCTGAGGCCCTTCAGGAGGCTGCCCCGTCCCATCGGGACCAGGAAGAAGACCTCCCAGAAGACGATCCCGAGCCCCTGGACGAACTCGGCCATCTCCTCGATGTACGGGGCGGTGTCGCCGCACAGCGTCGTGTTGACCTGCAGCGGGAGCCCGGCCTCGTGAGCCCACTCCACCGCCTGCATGGTCTTGGCAAAGGAGCCCGGGATGCCGCGAAACTCGTCGTGCTGCTCGGCTCTCGGGAAATCGAGGCTCACGGCCATCTGATCGAGCCCCGATGCCTTGAGCTCCTGGACGAGGTCGCGGGTCAGGCAGTCCGTGGCGGCGGGGATCGTCGCCATGCGCAACGAGCGGGACTTGCCGTACCGGATGAGCTCGAGAAGGTCGGGCCGGTTGACGGGGTCTCCGCCGCTCAGAACGAGAAGCGGCGTCCCCATGTCGGCCACTTCGTCGATGATGCGCCGTCCCTCTTCGGTGGTCAGCTCCCGCGGATCACGGCCGGGCTGCGCCGAGGCCCGGCAGTGCCGGCACGCGAGCGCGCAGGCCTGTGTCGTCTCCCAGATCACCAGGAACGGGCTCTTGTCGAAGTCGACGGCTCGCATGAAGCCAGGCTCGCCGCGACCCGCGGCACGCGGGTGTGCTGCCGGATGTGCTGCCATGTGCGAGGCTCCTGGCGGCTACGGCTGCGCGAAGGGCCCCGGGCCGAACTCCAGCTCCCCGTTCGGGCCCTGCACCCAGCCCTGCCGGAAGGCGAGCGAGACCGCCTCCAGCTTCGAGTGCACGTCCAGCTTCTCCAGGATGTTGTGGATGTGGTTGCGCACCGTGGCGAGACTGATGCCCAGCTTCTGGGCGATCTCCTTGTTCTGCAGACCGGCCGCCACCCAGCGGAGGATCTCCTTCTCGCGCTCGGTGAGCGGGGGCGCCTTGGGCAGCGCAACGGGTCCGGAGGTGGTCACCGGCTCCCAGGTCTTGTGACCGTTGCCGGGTTTCTGGGCCCCCATCCTCTCGAGCGCTCGGGCGAGACGGCCTTCCCGATCGATCGGCTGGAAGATGTGCACCAGTGTCCCGAGCTCCGGTCGCTCGCCGGGCAGGTTCATTACGGTCACGTTGAGGGTCTGCTCGTTCTGCGGAACGGACCCGACGCAGATCTCGAAGCCGTTTACGGACTCGCCCTTCCGGCTCATCGCCATGACGGAGCAGTTCTCGTGACAGAAACGATTGCCGAAGACATCCTTGCCCCCGAGGACGTCGTAGCACCGGCGGCCCAGCACCTGGTTCTTTGGGCGATCCAGAAGTCGCTCGGCCGCGGAATTCCAGAAAATGATGTGGCCTCCGATGTCGGTGGCGAGAGCCGGCGTGTCGCTCCGGGCCAGCGCATCGAGCACCTCGGTGCCCTCCTCACCATTCCATCGGCGGCTTTCCAGGACGCTTGCAGTCATTGTCTCCCCCTGTGTCACTCTCCAGCAGAGCAAGGCGCGTGCCCAATCCGAGTGCTCGGGAGCCGAACGGATTGGACCGCGAGCCACCCCCATCGGGCTCCACCCCAAGTCCTTTGGGCTGATACAAATGCACCAGCACGGCGAGAGCGGGAATGAGCGGTTTGGGGCAGGTGGATAGGGGCGCTTGGAGTGCTTTGGCCGACTGGAGCCAGCAAGGTTCGCGGGGTTGCCATCGGGCGGCGCAGGAACTACGCCGGCGCGCCGGATCTGCGCCAGCCTGCCAGCGCCGCCCCGGCCGAGGCTTCAGCCCGGGAGGTACAATCGCACCACCTCGATCCACGCCGCGACCGGCGGCAGGGTGCCGGCTCGGGAAGCCGCTCCGAATCCGACGTTCCGCCCAGAGCAGATCGCGGAGTGGGCCAGTGGGCCTCGACCGCGGTGGTGCAATCGCGGTACCTTGTGCAACGCATGGGGCGGAAACGACCGAAGACCCTTGGCCGCTACGAGATCCAGCGTGAGCTGGGACGCGGGACCATGGGCGTGGTCTACGAGGCCCTGGACCCCATGCTCCACCGCAAGATCGCTCTCAAGGCGATCCGGATCGCCCTCGCCATCCCCGCCGAGGCGCGCGACCACTTCGAGAAGCGGTTCCTCGCAGAGGCAAGGGCGGTGGCGGTCCTGTCTCACCCCGGCATCGTGGTGGTCCACGACGTGGGCACGGACGAGAAGACGGAGACGCCCTACATCGCCATGGAGTTCCTCGAGGGGAAGACCCTCGAGGAGGTGACCGCGGGCGGAAAGCGCCTCGACTGGCGCGAGGCCCTCGGCCTGGCCGCACGCGCGGCGTGGGCACTGCACCACGCTCACGATCGGGGCATCGTTCACCGGGACATCAAGCCCGCCAACATCATGCGGATGCCCTCCGGAGAGCCGAAGATCATGGACTTCGGCATCGCGCGGCTGCCCGCCTCCGAGCTCACCGCAGCCGGGGACCTCTTCGGCACCCCGTCGTACATGTCACCGGAGCAGGCGGTGGGCGCGGTGGCGGACGCGCGAAGCGACATCTTCTCCCTCGGGTGCGTGCTGTACCAGCTCCTGAGCGGCAAGAAGGCGTTCGACGGCGACTCGGTGCCCCTGATCCTGCTTCGGGTGAAGGAAGAGGCGCCACCTCCGCCCTCGAAACGGGTCGAGGGGCTCTCGGTCGAAGTCGATGCGGTCGTCGCCCGAGCCCTCGAGAAGAGCCTCGACGAGAGATACCCGGACGCGAAGTCGTTCGCGGAAGACCTGGAGGACGTTCTGGAGGGGAGCCCGCCTCGGCACACCGAGGTCCTCCCCGAGCTCGACGTCGAATCGACGATGGTGTCCCGCTCGGCAGCGGCTTCGGCTGGCGCTCTGCCCAGGGCTGCGGCCTCTCCTGCTCCACCGCCGCGTCGGCGGACGCTGGGCTTTCTCGTCGGCGGACTGGCCCTGGTGGTCGTCGGCTTCCTGGCCGCCCTGACCGTCCCGTGGAACGGCCAACCCGTGATCCCGCTGCCCACGCTGGCCCCCATCGTCCCGGCCGCCGAGCTCCTCTTCGAGCTCGAGCATCCCTTCGACCACGCGACGGTGCGCGTGTGGATCGACGGCGACGAGGTGCTCGACGAGGATCTCCGAGGCCGTGTGGCCCGCAAGGTCTTCTCGCTCAAGACCTACAAGGGGCGCTTCAGCAAGACGCTGGACGTCGC
>CAXMOH010000157.1:0-8002 GCA_964194855.1 uncultured Hyphomicrobium sp. | reverse complement strand
GGCCACCGGGCGAGGCAGCAGCTCGCCCGCCTGGGCATTCGGCCGCCATCGGTCCCTCCACCCACTCCCTCACCGGAGGGTCAGGCCGGGACACCGGAGCGGGCCGAGGCTCATCCTGCCGGAGGCAAGCACGCCCGCCTTCGGGAGCTCCTGCTCATCGATCGTTTCGACGAGGCCGCCGCCGAGCTCGCTCGCATGGGCGACTCCCCCAGGGTCCGGGCGACCCTGGCCTGGGTCGAGTGGAGCCGCGACCGCTACCGTCCCGCGATCACCGCCATGAAGCGTGCATACCCGCACTGGGTGAGCGCCGCCGGCGATCACCTCCCTCGGGAGGTGTGGCAGATCCTCTATCCGCTTCGTTACGAGGACGAGTTGCTGAAGCAGGCGGGTGACGAGGGGCTGGACCCCTCTCTGGTCGCGGCCCTCATCCTCCAGGAGTCCTCGTTCGACGCCGGGGCGGTGAGCCGCGCCGGGGCGCGGGGACTCATGCAGATCATGCCCAGCACGGGGCGCGACATCGCCCGCGCCAAGCGGATGCGCTTTCGCACGTCGCTCCTGCACGACCCGACAACCAGCCTCGATTTCGGCACATACTACCTGCGCCAGATCAGCGACCGCTTCGAAGGCGCGGTCGACAAGGTGCTGGTGGGCTACAACGCCGGACCGACCCGTGCCACCAGGTGGACACGGCAATGGCCCGGCCTCCCGGAGGAGGAGTTCATCGAGACGATCCCCTTCACCGAGACTCGCTTCTACGTGCGAATCGTCCTCGCCAACCGCGAGGAGTATCGTCGGCTTTACGGGCTCGGCCCCACACCGGCGCCGGCCAACGGAGGTGCGCGACCGTGAGCTTCCGCATGGGTGATTTCAAACCGAAGATCGACCCCGCCGTCCTCGAGCGCGACCCCAGCGTCCGCCTCGACGGCCGCACGGCCGATCAGCTTCGCCCCGTCACTCTCACGACCGGCTACCTCAAGCACGCCGAGGGATCGTGCCTCATCGAGATGGGAGACACCCGTGTCCTGTGCGCGGTGAGCTTCGAGGACCGATTGCCGGTCTTCCTCCGGGGAAAGGGTGAGGGCTGGGTCACCGCGGAGTACGGCATGCTGCCTCGGGCCACCAGCACCCGCTCCCAGCGTGAGGCGTCCCGCGGGAAGCAGTCGGGCCGCACCCAGGAGATCCAGCGCCTCATCGGCCGGTCCCTCCGGGCGGTCGTGGACATGAAGGCCCTGGGCGAGCGAACGGTATGGGTCGACTGCGACGTCCTCCAGGCCGACGGCGGGACACGGTGCGCGTCCATCACCGGGGCCTTCGTGGCCCTGGTGGAGGGGCTGCAGACGCTCCGCAAGAAAGGCCTGTTCTCCACGCTTCCGGTGAGCGACTACGTGGCCGCCGTCTCCGTCGGCAAGGTGAAGGACAGCGTCCTCCTCGATCTCAACTACGAGGAAGACTCGGAAGCCCAGGTCGACATGAACGTCGTCAAGACCGGCGACGGTCGCTTCGTCGAAGTGCAGGGAACCGCCGAAGGAGAGCCCTTCAGCGAGGGCGAGATGGCCGAGCTCATTGCCACGGCCGACAAGGGCATCCGCGACCTGGTGGGCTTGCAGAAGAAGACCCTCGGCGGCTTCGACCCAAAGAAGGGCTGAAGCCTACTCGGCCAGCCCCGAAAGAAAGATTCGCAGGCGGGCGAACGCCTTGCCCCGGTGGCTGACCCGGTCCTTGTCTTCCCGGGGCACCTCACCAAACGTCTTTCCGAAGGGCGGATAGTAGAAAAGCGGGTCGTACCCGAAGCCGCTGGTGCCGTGGGGCCTCTCGGCAATGAAGCCGTCGACCGTCTCCTGGGTCTTGAAGAGGCTCGCATCGCCCCGGGCCACCACCACCGCGCTGGTGAAGTGAGCCCCTCGTCGCTCCTTGGGGACACCCGCCAGCTTCTGGAGGAGCAGCCTGTTGCGATCGCCATCGCTCGCCCCCTCCCCCCCGAACCGACTCGAGTAGAGCCCGGGCCCCCCGTGGAGGGCGTCGACCGACAGACCGGAGTCGTCCGCCACGCTCAGCAAGCCCGAGCGGCCCGCGTAGTAGAGCGCCTTGAGGGATGCGTTCTCGATGAACGTGGTCCCGGTCTCTCTCGGGGCCTCCAGGAGCCCGATCTCCCGCGGCCCCACGACGCGGAAGGGCAGGCCCTCGACGAGCTGCTTCATCTCCCGCAGCTTGCCGGGGTTCTGGCTGGCAAGAAGGAGATCTGCGCTCACTACGCCCGCCCTGCTAGCGACGACAGACTCCACAAAACAGCGTGCGCTCTCGCCGCTGCAGGTGGTAGACGGAGCGGCGGGCGGCGCCGCCACAGCATGCACACTTCTCCTGGGGGATGCCGTAGCACTGCACGTCGCCGGGCCCGATCTCGAACCGGTGAGTGGCAAAGACCGTCGCGGCCATGAGCTCCAGGATCTCGTCGGTACCGTTCTCTTCTGGATCCCCGTGGGGACTCGTGGCCATCGGACTCCCTCGCGACCGGCTATCCTACCTCACGCCGCAGCGTGGACGCGACCAGATGCCGGGGACGGTTCACCCAGCTACAATGGAGGGGTCTGACGGCAAACGGGGAGTAGCGCAGCCTGGTTAGCGCACCGGCTTTGGGAGCCGGGGGCCGTGGGTTCGAATCCCACCTCCCCGACCACTCGTTCCAATCGTCCCCGGATGTCCGGGACGTCACTCGAGAGGGACCCATGAAGCTCAGGAAGCGAGCCTGGCCCACGATCGTCATCGCGTCTGTCGCGGCGGTGGGGGCCATCGCGGCCTCTGCGGCGCCGATTCACCGGGAGGACACCCGGGGCTCGGAGCCTCGGCTGTGTTGTGTCGCCAATCCCCGCCATGCTGGCGTTTGCGCGGTGGAGCTGGGGCCGGACGAGAGCTGCGGGGACGTCCTCGCGTACCTCAACAACGCGGCGAGCGTCGGCAAGACCTACTGCGGCAATACGAGTGTCCGCATGGGATGGAAGCAGGTCGCCTGCGAGGAATGAGAACCCGCGCGGGGCGTGCTAGACTGCGTGGTCGGGCGCCTGTAGCTCAGCTGGATAGAGCGGCAGCCTTCTAAGCTGCTGGTCAGGGGTTCGAATCCCTTCAGGCGCGCCAAATTGCCTGTCGATGGTGAGCGTAGCTCAGTTGGTTAGAGCGCCGCGCTGTGGCCGCGGAGGTCGCGGGTTCAAATCCCGTCGCTCACCCCATATGCCACGGCTTTCTAGCCGCGAGCCGGATTGGACGACCTCGAGTGCCGCGGGCGGCCGACGCCCTTTCCGGTCACCCGCCCGCTGGCGCAGCGTGTGCAGAGGAACACCCGGTCCTGCTTCTCCAGATCGCGGGACGCGTACGTGGCGGGCTTCCCGCACCTGGAGCACCGGTGCTGCTGCAGCTGGGGAAGCGAGACGTCCAGCTCGACCCCTCCCCACAGCACCAGGCCCGTCGGCTTTTCCTTGTCAGCCATCTCCAGCCTGTCGCGGACCAGCGCCCCCGCTTGATCCCACCGTCAACCTCGCAGAGACTACCCGCCCTGACCGAGGTTTTCCAATGACCAGGCTCATACGCATTCTCGTACTCGTCGCGGCTCTGCCCGCCCTCTCGGCCTCGACCGCCGAGGAGATCCCACCCATTGGGGAGCACACCCAGGGGATGACCCACATGGAGGGGTTCCTCGACCTCTACTGGGACGAGGCGAGCGGCCACCTCTTTCTGGAAGTCGATCGCTTTGGCGAGGAAATCCTGTATCAGGTCTCCCTGGCCTCGGGGCTCGGCAGCAACCCCATCGGCCTGGACCGGGGCCAGCTCGGGGGGACCCACGTCCTGAGCGCCGAGCGAGTGGGGCCCCGGGTTCTCCTCCGGGAGAAGAACTATCGCTTTCGAGCGTTGAGCCCCAACGCCGACGAGGTGCTGGCGGTCGAAGAGGCGTTCACGCCTTCGATTTACTGGGGCTTCGAGATCGTGGCCGAGGAGGATGGCCGAGTCCTCGTGGACGCCACGAGCTTCTTTCTCCGCGACACCCACGGGGTGGCGCGGCGGATCGATGGGGCGAAGCAGGGCGAGTTCACCCTCGAGCCCTCCCGCTCGGTCATTCACCTGCCCTGGACGCGAAGCTTTCCCGGCAACACCGAGATCGAAACGCTCCTCACCTTCACCAGCGCCGAGCCGGGACCTCTCGTCCAATCCGTGGCCGCCAACCCCGAAGCGGTGAGCGTCCGCCAGCACCACTCCTTCGTCGAGCTTCCCGATGGGGACTACTCCCCCCGGGAAGTCGACCCACGGATCGGGACGCTCCCCCTGACTTTCGCCGACTACGCGAGCCCGATCGACGGACGCCTGCACGTGCAGTGGGCCGTGCGTCACCGTCTCGAGAAGCAGGACCCGGCCGCGCCGCGCTCGGAGCCGGTAGAGCCCATCGTCTACTACCTCGACCGGGGAGTGCCCGAGCCCATCCGCTCGGCGCTCCTGGACGGCGCGGCGTGGTGGAACCAGGCCTTCAAGACCGCGGGCTACATCGACGCCTTCCGGGTGGAGATGCTCCCCAAAGGCGCCAACCCCATGGACCTCCGCTACAACGTCATCCACTGGACGCACCGCTCCACCCGGGGGTGGTCCTACGGCGTCTCCGTCGTGGATCCCCGCACCGGCGAGATCCTGAAGGGCAACGTCAACCTGGGCAGCCTGCGCCTTCGTCAGGACGGGCTGATCGCCCGAGGTCTCGTCCCCCCGCCCGCATCCGCGACCTCCGCGTGTGGCGTCTCGGCAGGGCCGGCGTTCGGGTACCTCGCCCAGGCCACCGGCGGCGACTCGGTGGAGATGGCGCTGGCGCGCGTGCGTCAGCTCGCGGCCCACGAAGTGGGCCACACGCTGGGCTTCCCCCACAACTACATCGCGAGCACGTACGGGGGCCGGGCTTCGGTCATGGACTACCCCGCGCCCCTGGTGACGATCACCGACGGCGAGATCGACCTCTCCGACGCCTACGCCCGGGGGATCGGCGTGTACGACGAGCTGGCGGTTCGCTGGCTCTACGGCGACTTCGCCCCGGGCACGGACGAAAAGGCCGCCCTCCAGGCCATCGTCGAGAAGAGCCTTCGGGACGGCCTCCGCTTCATGGACCACGTCGACAACGCCTTTGTCGGCGCCGGTCACCAGTACGCCTCCGTCTGGGACAACGGAAGCGACCTCGTCGAAGAGCTCTCGACCGTCCTGGAGGTGCGCCGGCTCGGCCTCGAGCGCTTCGGCGAAGCGGCGGTTCGACCCGGTGAGCTCCTGGCCGATCTCGAGGGTGTGCTCGTGCCCCTCTACCTGCATCATCGCTACCAGCTCGCGGCCGCTCTGCAGAGCCTGGGCGGCGCCGACTTCACCTACGCGGTGCGAGGCGACGGCCAGGTCCCCCTCCGCGTCGTTCCAGGGGAGGCGCAGCGCCGGGCCCTGGACCTGGCCCTCGAGACCCTGTCCGTCGACTTCCTCATCCTGCCCGAGAGCGTCCTGGCGCTCCTCCCCCCTCGGCCGCCAAGCGCGCCCGGCCTGGAGGACTTCCCCGGGCGGACCGGACGCTTCTTCGACCCGCTCGCGGTCGCGCAGATCGGATCGGACTTCACCCTCCGGGCCCTCCTCCATCCGGAACGCCTGGCGCGTCTTCAGGACTTCGGCAGCCGGAACGACACACCGGACGTTGCGGAGGTGACCGACCGCCTCATCGCCGCGACGTGGGATGCGCCCTTCCCGGGCGACGCCTACCGGACGGAGGTCCTCCGCGTCGTCCAGCGCACGACCCTCGACCGACTCCTGGAGCAGGCCTCCACGCACCCGTCGGCCCAGGTGCGCGCCGTGTTGGCCGAGCGGCTCCTCTGGCTCGCCGGGCGGTTGGAGAACCTCTCGCAGGCCAGCGCCTTCGAGCTCCTCGCCGCCGCCGACATCCGGCGCTGGGAGCACCGGACCGAGCGCGCCGTCACTCCCCCGCAGCCACCCGCCACTCCCCCCGGCAGCCCCATCGGCAACGGCTCGCCGCCCGTGGGATGGTAGGATCGCCGCGAGAGAGTCCGAGGAACACCATGCCCCAGCACGCCCCCGACGTCACCCCGGAGATCCTGCAAGGCGACCTGAGCGAGGAGCTCCTCCAGGCCTATCTGAAGGGCGCGGACCTCGCCGTGGACACCGAGACGATGGGGCTCGAGACCCGACGCGATCGGCTCTGCCTCGTCCAGCTGTGCAACCGCGACATGCGCGCCGCCATCGTCCAGGTCCCCCGCCAGAGCCTCGACCCGGCCCGGCCCCTGGCCGAACGGGCGCCGCGCCTCAAGCGGCTGATGGAGGACCCGGGGGTGGTGAAGGTGTTCCACTTCGCCCGCTTCGACGTCGCCGCCCTCAGCTACTGGCTCGGCATCGCGGTGTCGCCTCTCTATTGCACGCGCACCGCCAGCAAGCTCGCCCGGACCTACACCGACCGACACGGGCTGAAGGACAACCTTCTCGAGCTCCTGGACGTCGAGCTCGACAAGGCGGCGCGGCACAGCGACTGGTCGAGCCCGAAGCTCACCCCCGAGCAGGTGCGCTACGCCATCTCCGACGTGACGCTCCTGCTCCCCTTGATGGACAAGCTCCAGGGAATGCTGGAGCGAGAAGGGTGGGGCGAGCTCGCCCGGGAGTGCTCAGCCGTCATCCCGGCCATCGCCCGGCTGGACGTGCTCGGCTTCGACCACCTCTTCGACCCCTGATAGCTAAGGCGGAGCGCTTGGGTGAGCGGCCGTTCGCCTGGCGCTTGCGGCGCCTCCTGGGCGGGTCGTCCATCGGGATCGCCTTCCGGGCGCCCACCGCGCTCAGCAGGCCCTCCATCTCCTCGGGCTGAAGGGCCTCGAGGTCGTGCAGCGCGGCCACGATCATCCGCGCCAGCTCCTTGCAGTGGGCCAGGATGGGACCGTTCCCGGCGACCTTGGAGCGGCCGTCGAGGTGCCACTCGGTCCGCTGCTCCGGGGTGAGCGGCATGCAGGCGCCGCCCTCCACCCGGTGGGGCGGGTGGCGATCGTGCTTGAAGCCCGAGACGCCCGGAAACGCCGTGGCCAGAAGGTAGTCGATGACCCGCACGATGCGCTGATGGTCCTGCTCCAGCAGCCGGCTGTCGGCTCGAAGCGACACCTCGACGCCCCGGGTCGTGACACCGATGGCCACCCCGATCGAGGTTTTCTCGACTCGCAGCAGCTCGCTCGCGACTTCCGCCAGGACATCCCGGTGCTCGTAGCGGATGAAGCCCACGGGCGCGACTCGAATGGCACCCGTGATCTCCTGGTTCCGGAACGCGGCAGCACGATAGAGGTGCCACTCCGGCGGCACCCGGTAGTCGCGAAGCTCGTCGAGGATCGCCCGGGTCTCCTCGTGCCGGGTGAGCAGCTCGAACATCTTGAAGTCTAGGGGGGTCGCCCCGTGCAGCAGTGCGCTCGTGTCCGTGTAGATGCCCAGCGCCGCGGCGGCGCGCTCGGCCGGGGTGAGCGTCTCCAGGACGTCGAAGGCGGCGGCGACCACTGCCATGAACGCCGACGTCGATCCCACCTCCAGCCCCACGAAGGGCAACAGCACCCGCTTGACGTTCCTGAGGCGACAGTTTTCCTCGATGTCCTCGGGCTCGGCGTGGTGGTCGGCGACGAAGAAGTAGTCCGAGACCGGGTCGACGCCGGTCGTGTTCGTCATGCCGAGGGGCGGAGACGTGTCGACCATGCACTGCAGCCCACCCCGGATGCGGCCGGCGTTGGGGCTGTGGAGGGTGAGGTGGGCGAGCTCCACGAGCTTGTAGTTCTGAGGGTGGCCGAGGCTCCCGGTGAGGATCCGGGCCTCCCTGGCCCCGAGCTCCAGGAGGACGGCCCTCAGGAGGATCGCGCTGCCGAGCGCGTCGGGGTCGCCCACCCACTGGGTGAAGATGTTGGCGCCCTTGCCGCGTATGGTCGGCGCCGCGAGCTTCAGTCCCATATAGGCCGCGTTGGCCTCGCTCAGAAGC
>CAXMOH010000156.1:0-5158 GCA_964194855.1 uncultured Hyphomicrobium sp. | reverse complement strand
ACAGGGCAGTCGCAACGCCCGCTACACCGTCGAGCTGTGCGGCGCAGACGTGCCGGTCTACGAAGGTGCGGCGCGCCCACTGGTGCGCGAGCCGAACCGGGCGTCGTTCTTCCATGGCCAGGACGGGCTGGGGGACCGGGGCTATCCGGAGCCGAGCCGGCCTGCCGCCGCGGGTGATGCCGTCTCGGTCCTCATCGAAACGATCCGCGCTCACCCCGGCCTGCTCGTCGTCACTCTGGGACCCCTCACCAACCTGGCCCTCGCCCTCGAGCGGGACCCCGACATGGCCGGGAGTGTGGGGCGCCTGGTCGTCATGGGCGGGGCGGCCTGCGTCGTGGGCAACGTCACCCCGGCGGCGGAGTACAACGTCTGGTGCGACCCCGAGGCGGCCCGAGCCTGCTTCCGCTCGGGTCTGCCCATCGAGATGGTGGGGTGGGAGCTGTGCCGCGGTGAGGCCAACCTCGACGACGACGACATCGCTCGCTGTCGGGCGCTGGACACGCCCAGAGCCCACTTCGCCATCGACACCAACGCGAAGGCCCTGGAGGCCAACCGCACCCTCTTCCACGACCCCGGGATCGGCCTGCCGGATCCCGTGGCCATGGCCGTCGCCCTCGACCCCGAGGTGGTCACCCGAAAAAGCCGTCACGCCGTGGACGTGGAGTGCGAGGGAACGCTCACCCGGGGGATGACCGTGGTCGACGAGCTCGACGTCGTTCCCCGAGGCCTCGGAGACTCGGCCGGCTGGCGACCCGCGGCCGTGGAGGGCTCTCGGAAGGCGACGGTCTGCTGGGAGATCGACACCCAGCGCTTCAAGGAGCGCCTCTTCCGCGCCCTCGCCTGAAGCGCCTACCCTCCCGCGCTGCCCTCGGTCCCTCCCTTCTCGACCCCCACGTTCCGGAGCCAGGGCCTCCGGGCGAAGTAGCTGTTGGTCATCTGGCGCACGTTGCCCGAGAGAAGGAGCAGGGCGAGAAGATTCGGGAGGATCACGATGCCCAGGAAGACGTCCCCGAGGGTCCAGGCGACCGTGAGCGAGGCAATGGCGCCCAGGAAGTGCGCGAGGACGAAGGCGGCCTTGTAGGGCCGGATCGCTCGTGGGCCGAACAGGTAGTTGGCGCAGCGGTCGCCGTAGTAGCTCCAGGAGATGGCGGTGGAGACTGCGAACAGCAGGACCGAGATCAGCACGATGAAGGGGCCGACGGGGCCGAGCCCCTTGCGGAAGGCCACCATCGTCAGCGGCGCTCCGTTTTCGACCGCATTGCCGAAGAGGGTGGCGTGGATCGCGCCGGCGTCGCCGCGAGCCTGGTTCTCGCCAGGGAGAATCATGCCGCTGAAGGGCTGCGTCTGGGCCGCGTCCACGAACAAGCGCTCCACCGGCACCTCGTGCCACGCGAGGCGGGCTTCTCCGTCGGCGCCGCGGACGTGTCCGTCCTCGACGCGAATCTCGTCCGGCTGCTCTGCTGCCGCGTATCCGCCGTTCTCAAGCACCTCGACGTAGGTCGAATCGCCGCCCCGGAACGAGATCTCGGTGGGGACACGATCCTGCCAGGCCCCGGTGCTGATGATGACGAGACCCGTCATCGTGCAGATCACCAGGGTGTCGATGAACGGCTCCACGAGGGCCACGACCCCCTCCGAGACGGGCTCGTCGGTTTTGGCTGCGGCGTGGGCGATCGGAGCCGAGCCCTGGCCAGCCTCGTTCGAGAAGAGCCCCCTCTTGACCCCCCAGAGCATGGTCGTCATGAAGACACCCGCGCCGGTTCCCGCGACCCCGGCCGTGGGCTGGAACGCCTCCGTCACGATCAACTGCAGGCTGGGGAGCAACTGGCCCGCATTCAGGATCAGGATCACCACGGCCCCGAGCAGGTAGATGGCGGCCATCGCCGGTGCCAGGATGGCGGTCACCCGCCCGCTCCGGCTGATGCCGCCGCTGATGACGAGAGCCACGAAAGACGCCGCCACGAGCCCGGTGAGCCATGGTGGCACCCCGAAGCTCGTCCGCATCGCGTCGGCGACGGTGTTGGCCTGGATGGCGTTCCCGGTGAGGAACGCGGTGAGTCCGAGGGCCACCGCAAAGAAGACGGCCAGGGGCTTGAAGGCCGGTCCCAGGCCCCTCTCGATGTAGTACATCGGTCCGCCCGAGACCGAGCCTTCCCAGCGGCTGGGGTCGTGGTCCGTCGTCACGTGCCGGTACCGCTGGGCGAGCGTCACCTCGGAGTACTTGACCGCCATGCCCAGGGCCGCGGTCATCCACATCCAGAAGAGCGCGCCCGGGCCCCCCCAGTGGATGGCGATGGCCACCCCGGCGATGTTCCCGATGCCCACCGTGGCCGAGAGCGCCGTGGTCAGGGCCTGGAAATGAGAGACGTCTCCCGGCTCGTTGGGATTGTCGTACTTGCCGGACGTCACCGCGAACCCGTGGCCCAGGCGGCGGACCTGGATGAAGCCGAGCCGGAGGGTCATGAAGAGGCCGGTGCCCAGCAGGGCAATGACCACGAGAGGCACGGTCTCCCCCCCGATCGGGATTCCGAAGCCCCAGATGTAGTAGTTGAGCCCGTTGACGATCTGTTCGATGAGCTGCATGAGCGTCTCGCCCCCCCTGGCGGCGGCCCTCAGGGGCAGGGTCGCACCATCGATTCCGGCCATCCTACCGGAAGTTCACCGTGGAAACGGCGAGTGGCGTGCTTGGGATCACCGTGGCCGCCCTCGGTGCCACGATATGATCCGCTTGCATGCGCCGAAAAACGCCTCCGCCTTCCGACGATGCTCCGTCCCGCCGTTTCACCGATTCGGCCCAGGGGCACCTGACCGTGCTGCGGCCGGGACTCCGGATCAAGGGCGAGCTGACCGGCGCAGAGGTCCTGGAGCTGGCGGGGCGGTTCGAAGGACCGTTGAGCGTCACCGGGCTGTGTCATCTCCATGAGACCGCCCGGGTGGTGGGAGCGGTCACCGCCGGAGACGCGGTCATCGAGGGAGAGCTGCAGGGGTCCTTGACCGTCCGCGGCAGGGTCGAGCTGCGCTCGACGGCTCGCGTTCGGAGCACCATACGGGCGGGATCGGTGGCGCTGGCCGAGGGCTGCTACTTCGAAGGCCACATCCACATGGAGGCGGGGTCGGAAGCCGATGGCCCGACCTCCTTCCAGGAGAAGCGCAGAGATCGCTAGCAGCTACCGCAGCCCGTAGACCGCGATCTCGAGTCGCCGGGCCTGGCTGTCCGCCGGGCGCCACTGCACCAGGATGGGGCTCTGGTAGGTTCCCCTCACGAGTCGGGCCCGACCCTGATCGTCCTCCTCCGAGGCGAGGAACGTCACCCGCCGCGAGCGCAGGAGTCTCCGGGCGGGAACCGCCATGACCTTGGAGATGAGGCGCTCGAGCACCGACTCGTCCCAGCCCAGCGCCTCCATGAGCGAGTTCATCACACGCGGCACGTCGTACTTGGCGTAGTTGATCGTCTTGCTGGGAATCGCCAGCGGGTCGTCGATCATGTGGCGGCCCCCCTGCACGGCGAACTTCAACGGGTCCTTCAGGACCTCGACCAGGTCGTGCTGCATGAGCAGGGTCTCGTACTCGTTCACGGTGAGCCCTGCGTCGCGCTCGACGCTGGGGAGCGAGATGTCCACCCGGCCCTTCTCGAGCCCCGATCGGTCCAGGAGCACGTTGACCCGCTCGATGAGCCCGAGCTTCGGGTCGAAGAGGTTCACGGCGTCGAGGGGGTGGCGGGACACCGGGACCGTAAAGGTGTCCCGGGCCACCTGGTCTTCCTGGTCGTACGCCACGATCGTGGTCTTGCGCTTGCGGCACGTGGAGCCGTTCATGCCATCCAGATCGATGAAGTAGACGGGCGCGGGCGGATCGTTGCGGTAGGTCACGCAGTTCCGCATCCCGGAGCCGATGAACGTCAGGTGCGAGTCACCGTTGCGCGGCTCGACCTCCTTCTGCTCCGCCGACAGCTCGTTCCGAAGCTCCATCTGATCGTGGCGGTACGCGGCGTTCGGGGGAAAGAGGGCGTGGAAGGCGTCGAAGAACTGCGCGAGCCGCCCGTGGTGGTGATGCATCCGGGCCGAGAGGCTCTGGTCGAGGTAGCCCGCCGTCGTGTGAAGGGAGCAGTAGAGCGTCTTGCGGTAACGCCGCAACAGGTCGCCTGAGTCCTCCGCGATCTTCTCGTTGACGTCGATCGCTTCGAAGCGGCGGCTGGGGCTCAAGGCGAGCCGGATCTCAGTGGGCGCGGAAGCCATTCTGCCGAACCGTATTATTAGCACCAATTTGCCGGGACCGCCAGGTCGATCCGGCCGGGGCGTGACGGGCGAGCACCTTCAGGACTTCGCCGTGAGGGCTGGCGGGCGGCGAGTTCGTGCCGATCGACGATGCGACGCGGCTCTGCGAGCTTCAGAGGGAACTGCGGTGGAACGAAGCCCACTACCGTCGCGCTGCATGACTGAAAAGCCTAATGAAATCAATCACTTAAAGCCTTGCTGCCTGTGGCCCCCGGGCGGCCGCGCTCACCTGCGTCCAGCGGGTCCCCGAGTGCTTGCGCGCTCCGCCGGACCGGGACATACTTCGCCGCGTATCCATTCCGTTGGCTGCCGCCGCAAAGGAGAACCCATGCAACATCGAACGCTCAACCCGCCGTCCGCCCTGGGGCTGATTGCCCTCCTCGCATTCTCGCTGGCAAGCAGCAGCGCGCTGGCCCAGGACAAGATCGAGAAGCCCGTGCCGGGCGTACCCGAGATCTTCACCCTCGAAGGCCAGTTCGTGAGGATTGCCTACAACAACGAAGGGTACGCCTCCCTCGGGTACCGGACCGCCAATCAGTCTGTCGGAGAGGAGTGGATGCTCCTCGAGGTCGGCATGACCGTTCGCAAGCCCACGGAGAACCACCTCCTGAAGCGCCCCGATATCACGCTTCAGACCCCGGACATGAAGACCATCAACCTGGCGTCGAACAAGGAGTACCAGGGGGCGGGTCTCATGGGCCTCGAGAAGCGGGCGGAGACGGTGCGCGACTCGATCAACTACTTCCCGCCGGATGCGGGCAAGGCCTGCGCAATCGCCTTGTTCGCCCGGCTCGACCAGCGCGTCATGCCAAGGGAGCAGGTCGACCTGAGCTGGCAGAGGGCCTGGCTCGGCCGGCTCTTCTTCAAGATTCCCGGTGGGATTC
>CAXMOH010000155.1:0-2207 GCA_964194855.1 uncultured Hyphomicrobium sp. | reverse complement strand
CGCCACAGGAAGTCGTTCGTACGGCGGGCCGTCCGGAGCTCCGCGTCCGACACCCATCCCTCCGCGTGAAGTGTCGACAGACGCCCGCTGGCAAAGCGGGCATGGCCGACCCAGAGGATGGTGTGCAGGTCGCGGAGCCCCCCGACTCCTTCCTTGACGTTCGGCTCCTGCACGCACACCGCCCCACCCTGGCCGGCGTAGCGCTCCTCGTTCTCCAGGCGCAGGGCCTCTACGAAGCGGTCCGTGGCCTTCTGGTCGCGGAGGAGCCCCTCGTCGAGCGCGAGCAACAACGAGTCGAAGAGCTCTTGGCTGCCCCCGACCAGGCGAGCCTCGGTCAGCGCGGTGCGAGAGTGCAGGTCGGCCCGGGCCTCCGCCACGCACTCCACGGGCGAGCGGAAGCTGTGCCCGACCGCCAGACCCGCGTCCCAGAGGAGCTGCAGCGCCCTCTCCACGAAGGCGGTGACCGCGGGCGACTGCCCGCCGGCGTGCAGGAACAGGAGGTCCACGTCCGAATAGGGTGCGAGCTCCGCCCGGCCGTAGCCCCCGAGGGCGACCACGGCGCACCCGAGAAGCTCGGATCGAGCTGCCTGGCCGGCCTCCTCGGCGGCCACTCGGCAAACTCGAGTCACCACGAGATCCACCTGGGAGCTGCGGGCCGCTGCGATCTCGGCCCCACCCAGCCCGAGCCGGTGGCGCATCCTCAGCCGCTCGGTCTCGAGCCGAACGTAGCGCCGCAGGCTCTCCAGGAGCTCCTGCGCCCCCCCCTCGCCCGAGAGGTCGGGCGGCGTGGGTGCCGAGCTCGCTCTCTGGTGATTCCCCAGCGGCATCTTCATCATGGAGGCGAGTCTAGAAAGCAAGGGCTGTACCGGCCTTCGTTCGCCGCGGAAGAAGCCCTGTTGTCGTTCCTCGATCAAGGGTTACGAGGCCTACGAACACTCACAGCCTTCGATGACAGAGGCGACGTTTTCGTCGGAACTAGAGATGAAGGCGACGATTATGTTGGACTTGGCGAGCTCCGCGAAAGGGACGTGGACCTGCCCGGAACCACCCCTGCTTGCCATTTGCCTCGCTCATCGACCGTATCGCGACACAAACGTCTCCTGCATGCTCGAGCCAGACATTTTCGTCTTTTCCATCCTGGCAATCGTCTCGCGCCACTGGGGGCGCCTGCCGCTCCGTCGGGAGGCCCGACGACCGTGAAGGATCGCGTCGGCTGTGAAGGCTTTCATAGCCCCATGGCAGGCCTCTTCGCTAGTGTTGCGGCTGAGGAGGCAGCACACAATGCGCATCGATCTGTTCGTCGCGCCGGGGTGTCCCGGTTGCCCGGCGGCCCGGGAGGTCATCGAGAGTTTCGTCCGCGCCACGACCGGAGTCGAGGTGCACGAATGGGACCTCTCCGGGGTTCCAGGGCCGGCTGTGGGGCGCGGCATCTTCGCGACGCCCACGCTCCTCATCGACGGGATCCACATCCT
Source organism: uncultured Hyphomicrobium sp. (assembly GCA_964194855.1). GTDB lineage: Bacteria > Acidobacteriota > Vicinamibacteria > Fen-336 > Fen-336 > JAJDNS01. Next base: position 735 of record CAXMOH010000155.1, on the reverse strand, counting down.
GCCGGGGGTGCCCCGCACGACGGATCTCGAGCGTCACCTCGGGCCCGGCGGCCGGGCGACACCACCAGAGTCCCCCGAGGGGACAGCGACCCGGGAAAGTAGAAACCGTGTTTGATTCCTCACACAAACCCTCTCTGCCCAATGACTTGGACAGGAACATTCGGGGGGTGCGAGCCGTCCTTTCTTCTGAGGATTCGGAAAGCAGGACTTGAGGGGGCTCGAGGAAGGAATTCAGCATGCTGCAAAGATTTTCGATGACCGCGTTCGCGATTCTGGCCATGAGCGCCCTTGCGTTTGCCGGCGAGGCGCAGGTCGCCAAGGGTCAGGTCAAGGCCGTCTCCGGCAACACGATCACCGTCTCCGACGCGGACGGCCAGGTGTGGTCGTACGAGGTGACCGCCAGCACCAAGGTGGTCGCCGAGGGCGCGGCGCACAAGGCAGCGAAGCTCAGCTCGGTCGGCAAGAAGACCACCCTCGACGAGTTCGTCCGCGAGAACCAGCGCGTGACCGTGAGCTACAGCGAGCGGGACGGCACCCGCTTCGTAGGGAAGCTGCGGGTTCACTAGCCCCGGCATTCCGCCACGTAGCCGTTTTTCGATCGCCTCTCGCCGAGAATGGGAGGCCTGCTCCGGAGTCAGGAGTGGGCCTCTTTTTTTTTGGATTATCCCTTGCGAAAAAGCCGCAAGGCCCTATAGATTGTGGGCGATTGGTTCACAAACTATTGAGGAGGTTCGG
>CAXMOH010000154.1:0-4470 GCA_964194855.1 uncultured Hyphomicrobium sp. | reverse complement strand
GCGGGCCGACCCGAGACCGGGCCGGCTAGCGTCGCAAAACGAACGCGTAGTGTTCGTCCGCTAGCGTCGAGGCATCTACGGAGGAAAATCGATGAGAGCTGGCATCGCGGCGGGACTCGCCCTGGGTCTCGGACTCGCATTCGGGACCGGAGCCACGGACGCTGGGGCAGCCGAAAGAAAAGAACGGGTCTCGGAGCTGCTGGGCCGCCGCGGCACTGCGGCGGTGGCGGTCACCGACAACATCCTGCTCGCCCCCGGCACCGGGAACGTCTACCTCGTGGTCACCCCGGACGGCGCGGTTCTCGTCGACTGCAGGGTGGGAGTCGACACCCTCGAAGAGGCTCTCGAGGCGGAGCTCTCGGTGGAGGAGGGGGTCGAGACCGTCGGAGGGCTCGTGACCTCGATCTTCGGGCGCATCCCACGGGCGGGCGAGCGCACGAGCCATCGGGGGTTCGAGGTCGAGGTTCTCGACGCCGAGGAGAAGCGTGTCAACCGCGCGCGCTTTCGTCGGATTCCCGTGCCGGACCCCGCATGACGGACGACGCCACCGACGCCCCGTTTCGGGCTGGCTTCGTGACGGTGGTCGGGCGCCCCAACGTCGGGAAGTCCACCCTCGTGAACCGCCTGGTGGGCCAGAAGGTCGCCATCGTCTCGAACAAGCCGCAAACGACCCGCAACCGCATCCTGGCGGTCATGGCTCGCCCCGGGGCCCAGCTGGTGCTCTTCGACACCCCGGGGATCCACAAGCCCATGCACCAGATGAATCGCCGCATGGTGGAGACAGCCGTCCGCAGCGTGGGGAAGGGCGACATCGTCTTGTGGCTCGTCGAGGCCGGGGAGCCGCCTGGAGCGGGGGACCGGTTCGTGCGCGACGTGCTCGCGAAGGCCGGGCGCCCGGTGATCCTCGCCATCAACAAGATCGACCGGGTCACGCGGCCGCAGATCCTCCCTGCGATCGAGGCCTACAAGGACCTTCTGGAGTTCTCCGAGATCGTGCCGATCTCGGCTCTCAAGGGCGACAACGTGGATCGCCTGGAAGAGGTGCTCCTCCGCTCCCTGCCGGAGGGGCCGGCCCTCTACCCGGAGGACTACCTCACCGACCAGCCCGAGCGATTCTTCGTCGCCGAGATGGTGCGCGAGCGCATCCTCCACCACACCCGCCAGGAGATTCCCTACGCCTCCGGGGTCCTCATCGAGTCGTTCAAGGAGGAGGAGGGCCTGGTCCGCATCCACGCTGTCGTCTTCGTGGAGCGCGACAGCCAGAAGGGGATCCTCATCGGGAAGGGGGGCTCGATGCTGAAGACCGTCGGCACCGAGGCTCGCAAGCAGATCGAGGAGTTTCTCGCCAGCAAGGTCTTCCTGGGGCTCTTCGTGAAGGTGCGCGCCGGCTGGCGAGAGAACGAACAGATCCTCAGAGAGATGGGTCTCGGCCAGGAGTAGGTAGGGGTCAGGTCTTGAATCTGCGCGTTCGGTCGTCCGGTGCAACCCGAATGCGCAGATTCAAGACCTGACCCCGCCGTCACCGCCGTCAGGGAATGGGCCCGAGGTCGTCCGGGACCTTGCGGCCGGTTCCGAAGGCGATGACCAGCTTGCCGACGACGCTCCAGCCCCCGAGGTTGTCCTCGCCGTAGACCTCCGAGACGCCGGCGACGCCCACCGCGTCCGGGACGGTCGACCATCCCACCTCGCCGCCGAAGCGGAAACGTCCCTTTCCGACCTCGACCCCGCCCACCACGTTGAAGCCGGCCTTCGTCTCGCTCCGGTCGTAGGCGATGCCCGCGACCGAGCTCTCCTCGCGGAACGAGGTGATGCCTCCGCCGATACCCCCGTACGGCACGACGAGGCTCCCCTGGCGGAAGCGATACCCGAGGTTGAGGAAGTACGGTGTGATTCTCAGGTCCAGGGGGAAGCCCAGCTTGCTCACCGGGTCGGTCGGACCGGCGACGAACACGCGCTCGCCACTCTTGGAGAACGTCCGCACGCCCCCGCTCACGTAGACACCCAGGTCCAACGAGTAACGGACCGCCCCTCCCCAGGTGAAGCCTCCCGAGGAGTCGAAGATCGCCTCGGCCGACTTCGTCGCGGTCATCGAGAAGTAGCCCGCCTGCAGCTCGGCCGCGAACTCTCCGGCGGAGGCCGATCCGGCTGAGACGGTGAGCAGGGCGAGCGCGGCGGCGCCGCAGCGGAGGCGAGTCTGGGAGGTCATCACGGTGTCTCCTGGTTGACCGGCCCCTGGTCGAACCCGAGGCCGCTGAGCGCCGCCGCGGGTTGGATGAGCCCGTAGCCTTCGAGATCGTTCCGCTGACCCTGGGCCCCCGTGCCGTCCGCCGTCTGCTCGAGGGCTGCGCGCACCGAGTCGGGATCGGTGATCCCCTGGGAGACGAGGAGGGCCGCGGCGGCGGCGACGTGAGGGGACGCCATGCTCGTCCCGTCGAGGCCGCACAGGCAGAAGTCGGTGTGGATGCCCTGGATGACGGAATCGGGATCCGGCATCTGCTGGAACACGCAGTCGAACTCGCCGTCGTTGTCGTCGTCGCGGCTGCAGTTTCCTCCGGGCCCCAGGAGATCGAGCTCCGGGCCGGTGCTCGAATAGGGCGCTCGCTCCCCGCGGGCATCGACGGCTCCGGCCGCGATCACGTTCGCCTCCCGGGCCGGAAAGTCGATGCCCTCCTTTCCGCTGTTTCCCGCTGCCGCAACCAGCACCACTCCGTTCTCATAGGCGCGATCCAGCGCCCGCCTCACCGTTTCGCTCACCGTTTCGGCCCCGAAGCTCATGTTGATGACCTTGACCGGCCGCTCCCCGCCCTGCTCGAAGCTGGCGGCGTAGTCGATTCCCTCGGCGACGTCGAAGAAGGTCCCATCGCCGAACTGGTCGAGGACCTTCACCGGCATGAGGGAGCATTCGAACGCCAGGCCCGCCAGGCCCAGGCTGTTGTTGGTTGCCTCGGCGATCGTCGAGGACACGTGGGTGCCGTGCCATTCGTCATCGTTGGGATGCGAGTCCTCGTTGACCGCGTCCCATCCCGGCAGGAAGGTGGTGCTGCCCCAGTCCGGAGCCTTGCCGAAGACCTGCCCCGTCACAGGATCGACGTAGTCCTCGTAGGCCACTCCCGTGTCCAGCACTGCGACGCCCACCGAGCCCTGGCCCTTCTGGATCGCCCAGGTGCGCTCGGCGCCGATGAGGCTCATGTTCCACTGGAACTCGAAGAACTCGTCGTTGGGTGTGAAGGTCGTGGCCTGCGACTTGCGGACGATCCCGTTCGGCTCCGCGTAGTCGACGCCGGCCATCTGGTTGAAATGCTCCACGGCCTCCGGGACCGTCATCCCCGGCTCGAGCGTCACGAGGTACCTCCGGGCCAGGCGGACGATCCGCCCCGAACGAGCCGCGACCGCGCCACCCTCGCGCAGCGTGCGCTCGACCTCCTGAAGCTCGATCGTCTTGCTGAAGACGACGATGACCTCACCGTCGCGATAGGCGCTTACGGTCGAGGGAGCCGAGCTGCGGCGAAAGACCCTGATCGAGTCGGAAGCCTGGGCCAGGACACCCACTGCCAGGGCCGCCGTCAGGAGCCAGGAGACTGTCTTCAGGCGCATCCGGCGAGTTTAGCAGAGGCCGTCGGTCTTCGAGGGTTCGACGCGCCGAAAGGCCTTGAGCAAGGGCAGCGTGAGCGCGATGCCGGCAAGGAGGGCGGCGACGCCGAGGACGGGTTGGGGCGTGTAGATCGTCTGTGAGGGATCGTCGACCAGGGGCGCGATGAGGAACGTCAGGGCGTTGAGGGTGACGTGGGCGACGATGGGCGGCCAGAGCGACCCGGCCCGCAGGCGGAGAGTTCCGAGGAAGAGCCCAATGGTGAAGGTGAAGAGGAAGCGGTACACGTCGGCGTGCATGGCCGCGAAGAGAAACGCCGAGGCCAGCACCGCGAGCGCCCGGCCGAGAGGGCGGACGAGCGAGGGCAGGAGGATCCCCCGGGTCACGATCTCCTCGCCGACTCCCGGTGCGATGGCGATCACGGTGAGCGAGACCAGCGCGTCGAAGGCGTTCTTCGGTGCGAGGGCGCGATGGATGGCTCGAAAGGCCTCGAGGTACTCGGGCGGCGGCGGCAGCGCCAGGGACTGCAGCTCCATGAGCCCGATGCTCAGGACCCAGAGCGCCCCGCCGAGAAGGGCGGACAGGGCGAGGGTCCGGGGGGCGGGCGACGACAGGCTCAGGGTCTCCCGCCACGTGTGACGCCGGAGCAAGAGGAGGATCGCGAGCGTCGGAAGCGCCAGGAGAAGCGATCCGGCGGCGATCTGCCCACGCAGGCCCAGGGCGCCGGACGTGGCCAGGGCCACGGCTCCCACCATCATGGCCGCGACACCGGCCAGGGTGACGGCGAGGGCCAGGGCGGGGTGGAGCACGCGAGACGCATTGGACCCGGGAGGACTCATGGCCGTGCCATTATGTCGGAACTCTCCCACCGGACCGGCTCG
>CAXMOH010000153.1:0-7614 GCA_964194855.1 uncultured Hyphomicrobium sp. | reverse complement strand
GACGGCCTGGTCACTCCCTCCCGCGGGCGTCTGGCGGCTCGTGGCGCCGCTCGACCCCGGCCGCGTGCCGTTCGCGGCTGAGACGTGGCGGCAGCTGTACAATCGGCCTCAGGCGCCGTTTCTCTGGTCGTTGTACCTGGGGCTGCCTGCCCTCGGCCTCGCCGCCGCCGCTCTCGTCGCGCCCGGGCGCCGCCTCCGGGTGGCGGCCCTCGGCCTCGCGGCCCTGGTGGCGCTCGCTCTCGCCCTGGGACCCCACGCACCGTTCTACCCTCTGGCCACGTCCCTCGCGCCCGTGTTGAAGGTGTTCCGATATCCCACCAAGGCGCTGCTGGCCATGTCCTTCCTGGTCGCCCTGCTCTCGGGCCTGGGTCTGAACGCGCTGTCCCGTGGGCGCCTGGGCTCCCGCGCAGGGCTGGGGTTGGGTCTCGGCCTCGTCGTGGCCGGCGGGCTCAGCGCGCTCGCCGGGGCACGCTTCGGCGCGATCGGAGGCTGGCCGCTCGCTCTGGCCGCGGCGGCGGCGGGACTGGTGTGGGTCCTCTGCTCGCGAGGCCGAGCCTCCCCGCGGGTCGCGGCGCTGGCGCTGGCCGGCGTCGCCCTCGCCGATCTCGTCGCGGCTCACGCCGGCCTGAACGCGACCGCCCCGGCGGCGCTCATCTTCGACCCACCGCCTGCAGTCGCCCGGGTCGACCGCGAGGCGCTGAGGCGCCTCTACGTCTACGACTACCACTCGGTCGCTGGCACCGCCGAGCGGCAGCTCGGCAGATCGGTTCCCTACGCGGTGGGGTCTCCGCCGCAGGGCTGGGGAGAGGAGCAGTTCCAGGCCGCCGCGATCCGCCTGTACCTCCTCCCGCCCTCAGGAGGTTTCTTCGGGCTCGAGGGGAGCTACGACCTGGACCTCCGCGGACTCTATCCGCGGGCTCTGAACGATCTCACCTTCTTCCTTCGGCATGTGGAGGGGACGTCGGTCCACACGAGGCTCCTGCGCCTGGGGGCCGTGGGAACGGTGCTGTCGCTCCATGAGCGCGGCCTCGAGGACCTGGAGCTGGAAGGCACGATAGCCAGCTTCTTCCCCGAGGCCATTCGCGTCTGGCGGGTTCCCGGGGCGCTTCCCCGATCGTGGGTCGTGGGCGGGTCACGGGTTGCCGACGGGCGTCGGGCGTTCGAGATCCTGTCCGGAGTCGGCTTCGACCCTGGCCGGGAGGTCTTGCTGGCAGAGGGTGGCTTGCAGGACGCCGGCACCGGGTTCGTTGGATCGAGCCGCATCCTTCGCCTGACGCCAGACCGTGTGGTGCTCGACGTCCGGGCTTCGGCGCCAGGGTTCGTCGTGCTCGCCGACGCCTTCGACCCGGGCTGGCGGGCCACCGTCGACGGTCGTGCGGCGGCGGTTCGCCGGGCCAACGTCGCGTTTCGCGCGGTGCCCGTCCCCGCCGGGCGACATGTGGTCGAGATGGTCTACCGGCCGCGGGGAGTCCTGTCTGGGCTCATGCTCTCGGTGGCGGGTCTGCTGGTGATCCTTGGGCTCGTCGCCGCCAGAGGAGCCCGACGAGGCATGCCGCAGCCAGCACGCTGAGCGCCAGCCCCGGGAACAGGCCGTCTGGCCGATAGCGCAGGCGCACGACGCTCCGGCCCGCGGGCACCTGGACCGCCTGGTGCCGGCCGTTGGACCGGTGCACGACGGCCTTCTCACCGTCGACCCGGGCGCGCCACCCCGCCGCCCAGCCGTCGCGGACCACCAGCGCCGTGGGAGAGTCGGCCTCGACCTCGACGCCGATATCAAGGCGACCCGGCGACGCATCCAGGATCTCGATCCGTCCGCTGGCGCCGCTCGTCGCACGGCCCCCCTCGACGGCCACCCCGCCTGCCTCCAGGAAGCCGGGCTGCGCGGCGAGCCGCGCGCCCTCATACGCGCTCTCGACCGGAACGACCTTCGCTGCCACACCGAAGCGGACGAGGGGAGTCGCCAGATCGTAGACGTGAAGGCCGAAAGGCGCGACCCGCTCGGGCCTCAGCTCCCCCCGGGCCTTCAGGTCGGGATGCACGAGCGGGTCGGCGCTCAGAACCGTGTTCACGCCGGCCCGGCGCAGTCGTGGGACGAGGGCATCCAGGTCGCGGCAGGTCGCCTCGCTGGGCGAGGCGACCCGATCCTCGGGCACGCGCATGGTGAGGTCCGGGCTCAGCGCCGTGGGAACACGGAGTGGAACGTTGAACGCCGGCGTCAGGGTCTCGAGTGCCACGGCGAAGGTCCACGTCTCGTGAGCCGCACCCTTCGCCCGTCGCCCCTCGGTGTAGCGGAGGCTCGAATCGAAAGCACAAGTGAAGACACGGCCAGCGCGAAAGGAATCGAGGACCGACGACAGCTCCGGCGACGGTCGGAAGAACGCGCCTGTCACCATGGGATTCAAGCCCGATCCCGTGCGCAGAAGATCTGTTGCGAGCAGGGCCACAACGAGGAGCGCCGCCCGAGCAGGCGGGAGCCGTCCGCGCCAGGCCAACATCGCCGTCGCGGCGGTGGCCAGAGCGAGCCCTCCTCCGGTCGCGGCATCGGCGAGCACCCGTGAGAGGAGGTCCGCTCGGAGCGCGGGCGCCGTGCCAGGCGGGAAAAATGCCGCGGCGAAGGAGGCCAGGGCAACCGGGGCGACGTGGGGCAGAACCGGAGCCACGAAGAGCAAGGCTCCGGGAACCACGGCCATGAGGGCGAGACGGCGCCACAACCACCTGCTCTCGGTCGAGGCCAGGTGTGACAGGCCGAGCGCGACGAGGAGCGCCACTGAGATGTGAGCCGTGAAGAACACCTTGACGGGATAGCGGAAGGCGTTGAGGCCCGGCACGGCATCGACGACCGCGGCGAGCCCGGCCCACCGCCCCAGAGAGACGACGAGCCCTGCCACAGCGAGAGCGGCGAGCCAGGCCCGGGCCGGATGCCGCCCCGTTGCCCCCACCGCGGCTACGGCCAGTGCCGCAGTCCCCACGTAGAGACTCAGGATGTAGGGGAAGCCGCGGGGGAAGAAGTTCTGGCCCCACCACTCGTCTGCCAGGTTCGCCAGGTTCCCGTAGAGCCCTCCAACGACTGTCTGCAGCAGCGTGAAGGGATGGACGGACTGGGCCAGCACCACGTCCGTCGTGAAGCCCTGGCTGCGGGCGCTGTCGCCCACCTGCGCGGCCATCATCAGAAGGACCGGCGCGCAGAGGAGCGCGCCGAGGCCGACAGCCACGCCGGCAGCGACCAGTCCGCGGACGAGGCGACCGTCTCGCGAGAGCCCGAGGAGGACACCGATCACGATCGCCTGCCCGACGATCTCGACCCCGGTCGTGGACAACGCGACCGCGCTCACCAGGGCGGCCGGGACCACGGAGCCGCCGCTGGCACCTCGTGTCACTCGGGCGAGGGTGAGGACGACGAGCGGGGCCCACGCAGCCGCCTGCAGGACGACGTAGAGGTTGACCGTCGAGAGCACGAAGCCGCCCAGTGCGTAGACGAGGGCCCCGCCGGCGGCGGCGACCGGCGCGGCACCGAGGAGGCCCCGGCAGAGGAAATAGAAGCCGACGGCGGCCAGAGGCACATGGAGGGCCAGGATCATGGAGATCCCCGCCTCGTCCGGCCGCAGGAGCTGGACGAGGTCCAGCGGATAGCCGAGGGCAGGGAGGCTGAGGGGGACGCCCTCGTGAAGGTACGGGTTCCAGAACCGCACCTCGCCTGCACGCAGCCCGTCGAGGGCCAGGCGGCGCAGCGGCAGGAAGTACAGCGCAAGGTCCCGGAAGTAGAGAGATGCGCCCGACAGCGCCCCTCGGATGAAGGGCAGGAAGGCCAGCAGTCCGACGAGCGCGGCCACCTTGGCCTCGCTTCGTCGGGATGAGCTCACCGGCCCCCTGTCCCTTCGCCGATCGATCGAAGGGCCCGGGCGGGCACGCCCGCCACCAGCGTGCCTGGTGGCACGTCGTCCTTCACCACGCTCCCGGCCGCGACGAAGGAGCCCCTGCCGATGCGGACCCCGGGGAGAATCGTGACCCCCGCCCCGACGAACGACCCGGACTCGACGACGATCGGCGCCGCCATCGGCGGGAAGTGGGGCTGGAGCGGATGGTCGTGATACCCCACGTTCGTGTGGGTCAGCACGAGCACCCGCTCCGCCAGGGTGACCTGCTTCTCGAAGCGGATCCCCTCGGCGAGGTCGAGCAGGCACTCGTCACCCAGGAAACACTCGTCGGCAATCTCCAGGCCCGCGAGACCCCGGCGATACAAGTTGAAGAAGCGCACGTCGTGAAGGATCACGCGGCGCCCGAGTCGAGCCCCGAGCAGCCGCAGCCAGGGGGCTCTCAGTTGGGGCACCAGGGCCAGGCGGTAGGGGATCATCGCCAGGGTGTAGAAGCCGAAACGGGCGGCGCGGCGCCAGCCGATCTCGTCGAGGGCCTTCACGAGGACCCCTTGTCTTTGTCCAGGGCTCGCCTGAAGCGCACGAGCTTCTGGAAGTAGCGCACCGAGTCCCGCACACCGCTCACGGTCGACGTCTTGTCCCCGCGGCGGATGTAGGCGCCCGGGATCTCTTCGACCGTCAGGCCCTTGCGTCCCGCCCGGGCCATGAACTCCGTGTCCCAGAACCAGCCCTCGTCCTCGATCTCGTCGAGCAGCGGCAGAACTCTCTCCCTGCGGAAGAACTTGTAGCCCGTCTCCGTGTCCCTGTAGGGTACCTGCAGCAGCTTCCTCACCAGGAACGAGTATCCACGGCTCATGAAGTAACGGTCCAGCGAGCGGAGCTGGAAGGCGTAGATCCGCTGCACGGTGGCGATGTCCGCCCCGCCCTCGATCGCGCGGACGAGTGAGGGGATGTATCGGCAATGGACCTCGAGATCGACGTCGAGGTAGCCGACGATCGTGCCTCGGGCTGCCCGGAACCCGTCTGTCACCGTCGCCCCGCGGCCGCGGTTCTTCTCGTGCAGGATGAGCCTCAGGTCGAGATGACGATGGGAGTCGACGATCTTCTCGAGGATCTCGCGGGTGCCGTCCCGGCTCAGGTCGTCCACGAAGAGCACCTCGAAAGGCCACGGGCTCTGGACCAGGGTCTCCCGAATCTCTTCAAAGCTCTTCTCGATGTGCTCGGCCTCGTTGTAGCAGGCGAGCACGACGCTGACATGCGGGGGCTGCTCGCTCACCGCTGTCCCGTCTTCTTCACGGCCTCGATCACGTAATCGATGTCGTCCTCGCTCAGCCGGGCGTGGAGGGGAAGCCGCAGCAGCGTGGCAGCCACCCGGTCGGTCACGGGCAGCGACACCCCGTCGCTGCCGATCGTCTTCCCGTGAGGCGCGGTGTGGAGGGGAATGTAGTGGAACGACGCCATGACGCCGCGCTCCCGGAGGGTCGAGAGAGCGTGGTCCCGACTCGCGCCGTCGGGGTAGAGCAGATGGAAGATGTGGTGGTTCGTCTCCCGGTCCGGCAGCTCCGAGGGCAGCCGCACCCCGGTGGCCCCGGCCCACTCGGCGAGCCCCGCCCGGTACCGGGCCGTCATGTCGGCCCGCCGCGCGTCGACCTCCCGCATCTTGTCGAGCTGGGCCTCGAGGATCGCAGCCAGCACGTCGGAGAGGATGTAGCTGGAGCCTTCCGCCACCCACGTGTACTTGTCGACCTCGCCGCGCAGGAAGGCGGAGCGGTTCGTGCCCTTCTCGCGGATGATCTCGGCCCGTCCCGCCAGCTCGGGGTCTCCGATGGCGAGCGCCCCGCCCTCGCCGCAGGTGATGTTCTTCGACTCGTGAAAGCTGAAGCAGCCCGCGTCGCCGAGGGTTCCGAGCGCACGGCCTCGGAAACGGGCCCCCAGCGCCTGGGCAGCGTCCTCCACGACCTTGAGACCCCTCTGCCGGCTCAGATCCAGAAGGACGTCCATGTCGGGCGCCACCCCCGAGTAGTGGACCGGCATGATCGCTGCCGTCCGCGGAGTGATCCGCCGCTCGACGTCAGCGGGGTCGAGGCCGAGGCTCGTCTCCTCGATGTCGGCGAACACCGGACGAGCGCCGACACGAAGCACCGCGTTAGCCGTGGAGACGAAAGTGAATGAGGGGCAGATCACCTCCTGCCCCGCTCCGACGCCCAGGGCCAGGAGCGCCAGCTCCATCGCGTGCGTGCACGAGGTGGTGAGCAGCACCCGTCCGGTCTCGAGCTCCGCCGCCAGCCGTTGTTCGACGCGACGTCCGATCGGACCGTCGCCTGCGACCCGCCCGCCGAGCGCGGCTCGAACGGCTTCGAGCTCCCGTTCGTCGAGCCAGGGGACGTGGTAGGGAACCGTCCGACCCTTGCGCGAAGTCCCCATTTTCCCGCGCATGCTAGCATGCGTCGGCGCGGCGCCCGTCGAAGCGGCCCGCGGGGGAGGGCCCATCCCGGTCGAGACCGTTCCCACGAGGCATGACCGCCGCTGGGCGTGGCCCGCCGTCGGTCTCGCGCACCTCGCGTCCACGCTCTGGCTCTTCGGCGAGGCCCTCGTGGGAGGGAAGGTCCTCTACTTCCGCGACCTGTCCTCTCAATACGCCCCAGATTTCACGTTTGTCGCCGAGGCCCTGCGGCAGGGGGTCTGGCCCCTCTGGAACCCGGCCAACAACGCCGGCGAGCCGTACCTGCTCGCCTATCCCGTGGACCTGGTGCTCCTCCTGGTGGGAGGTCGGCTGGCCCCTCTGGGCGTGGGCGCCGCTCTGCACCTCCTGATCGCCTTGCTGGGCGCGTCCTTCCTGGCTCGGCGACTCGGGATGGGGCCGGCGGCCGCCTGGCTGTGCGGGACGGTCTATGGCCTGGGCGGCGTCGTCCTTTCCACCGTGAACCTCCTGCCGCTCTTCCAGGCGGCGGCCTGGGCGCCCTGGGTGCTCGACGCCTGGATCGCTGCAACCCGCTCTCCAACCGGCCGTCGGCTCGGTGTGCTGGCCTTCGTTGCGGCGCTCCAGGCCAGCACGCTGGCGGCCGAGATCGTCCTGCAGACGGCCCTCGTCGCACTCTTCCTGCTGGAGGACTGGACGGCACTTCGAGGTCGGCGCCTCGCGCGGCTCGCCCTGGCCGGGATCCTCGCGTTGGCCCTGGCCGCGCCCGCCGTGCTCGGCGCCAGGGCTCTCGTGGCCGGCACTGCCCGCGGCGAGGGGTTCGTCCTGGACGAAGCCCTGGGCTTCTCGCTCCATCCCGTGGTTCTCGCCGAGCTCGTGCTGCCGAAGCTCCTCGGCGACCCGCAGGCCTTCTCCGATGCCGACTTCTGGGGGCGGGCCTACTTTCCCCACGGTTCCCCGTACCTGCTGACCCTCTACCTCGGCCTCCCGGCTTTGCTCGTGCCGGTGGGCGCCCCGGCCCGGCGCCGGCTCTGGCTTCTGGCGCTGGTCGGTCTCGCCTTCGCTCTCGGTCGGTACGGCCCCCTGGGCCTCCTCCCGGCCGACCTTGTGCTGCCACTGCGCGGCCCCCAGAAATTCCTGTTCTCGACTCACGTGGCGATGGCGCTCCTCGCGGGCTTCGGTCTGGACCGCTCCCTGCGCGAGATCCGTCGGCCGTCTGCACGCACGTTCGTCCTGGTTCTCCCAGGTGCCGCGCTGGTCCTCCTCGCCCTCGCGCTGTTCTTCTGGCCGGTCCCTCTGCGGGGCCTGCTTGCGCACCTCGCG
>CAXMOH010000152.1:0-3157 GCA_964194855.1 uncultured Hyphomicrobium sp. | reverse complement strand
CGGCGGGGCACGATGCTGGCCGCTGCGGTGGCAGCCGTGGCTCCGAGAAAGGAACGACGCTTGATGGACAGGGGTCCGGGCATGGTCACCTCCGTTCGTTGGGTCGCGACGGGCTCGACGGTCGAGTGGACGGGTCTTTTGCCGCTTAAAGCTGCCAGCCCTTCCGATACTCCCGTGTCATTAGGGCGTCCGCCTCGGCGTCGTCGACGAAGTTGCCCGCTTCGGCGTTCCAGTTGAGCTTTCGCGGGATCCGGAGGGCGATGTTGCCGAGAAGCACCGCCTCGCCCACGGGCGCGACGTTGGGGAAGCTCGCGTCCGACGGGGCCACGCCTCGGCAGGCCCGGGCCCACTGGTCCAGCTCCCGCAGCGGCCGGGGCAGCGTCTCCGGCGGAGGCTTGAACATGTCCATCCGGGCCTTCGGGATGAGGCGAGGGTTGTTGCCCCGGAAGCCGCACAGGATCGTCCCCTCGTCTCCGATGAACAGGAGCCCCTCGTTGGGCATGTCGATGCCGTCCTCCTCGAGCTCCGGGGGCTTGGGAGGCCTGAGGCCCCCGTCGTACCAGTGGAGCGACACCGGCGGCATGCCCTCCCGCTCGGGGAACTCCCAGCGGATCGACGAGGCCCGGGGGTAGGAGAGCCTGTTCTCCTGCTTGACCCACAGGAGGTTGTCGATCTTCCAGTACTGGCTCCGGCTCGCCTCGATGGTGGTCGGTGCGCCGAGCTTCATGATCTTGAAGATCTGGAAGAGAGAGTAGTGCCCCATGTCGCCCAGCGCCCCGGTCCCGAAGTCGTACCAGCCGCGGAAGACCGCGTTGGTGTAGGCCGGGTTGTAAGGGCGATGGGGGACCGGCCCGAGCCACAGGTCCCAGTCGAGCCCCTTCGGAACCTTCGGCGTGTCGGTGGGAAGGCTGGTCATCCCCTGGGGCCAGAACGGTCGGCTGGACCAGTTGTGCACCTCCCGCACCGGTCCGATGGCACCCGCCCAGATCCACTCGCAGAGCTGAGCCGTCGATTGCGCGCCCGCTGAGCAGAACATGTGAGTCCCAAGCTCGGTCTCCCGTGCGGCCTCTGCAACGAGCCGGGCCTCTCGGAGCACGTTGCCCAGGGGCTTGTGGACGATGACGTGCTTGCCCGCCTTCATGGCTGCCAGCGCGACCGTGGCGTGGAGGTGATCCGGTGTCATGATGTAGACGGCGTCCAGGTCCTTCTCCTTCGCCAGCATCTCCCGGAAGTCCGCATAGACGCCGCAGCCACCCCCTCTCGAGGTGCCGTAGTGGCGGTCGACGACCTCCTGGCCCACGTCGCGCCCGCACGGACACGCCTCGGGGCCCTCGGCCCACTTCGGATCGTCGAGGAATGTCCGGATCTTGTTTTTGAGCTCGTCTTTGGACCACTCGATGTAGTCGGTGCTCTTGCGGTTCGGGTCGCACACCGCTGTGATACGGAGATCCTCGTGCTTCAGGGCCGGCATGAGCTGGCGGAGACCCTGGGTCCCGGTCCCGACGTAGCCCACGTTGATCTTGTCGCTGGGCGGGACGTACTTCGGTCCCCCGAGGACCCGGCGCGGCACGATGCTCGCTGCCGCGGTCGCTGCAGTGGCTCCAAGAAAGGAACGACGCTTGATGGACGACTTCCTGGCCATGGTTACCTCCCTATCGTCGGGTCACGACGGCTCGATGACGGAATCCTACCTCCTGGCGCGCTCCAGAGTCGTCCCTTTTTCCGTCTTCGACGTCGCGAAAGCTCCGAGAGCCCGCCGTCTACTCGTCCAGGGCGTCTCGCATCTCCTGGGCGATACGCGCGATTGCCACGGTGGACGCATCGAGCTCGTCGGTGCGCCGCAAGAACCCATGGATCATGCCCGGAGAGCGCTCGAGGCGTGTCCGCACACCGGCTTCGGTGAGGCGCCGCCCGTAGGCTTCACCTTCGTCGCGGAGGGGATCGTACTCGGCCGTGAGGACATGGGCGGGGGGGAGCCCGGCGAGGTCCCCTGCCCGAAGAGGTGAGGCGTCGGGGTGCATGCGTGCCGCAGGGTCGGGCACGTAGTGATCCCAGAACCACGCCATGCTCGCCCGGGTGAGGGCGTACCCCTCACCATTTTCGCGGTACGACTGGGTGTCGAGGTCGCAGTCGGTGATCGGGTAGACGAGGAGCTGCCAACGAATGGCGGGCCCGCCTCGATCCCGCGCCCGGAGGCAGACGACGGTGGCCAGGTTTCCACCGGCGCTGTCGCCACCGACGGCCAGCCGTCCCGGGTCGATGCCCAGGGCCGCGGCGTTCTCCGAGACCCACCGCGTCGCGGCATCGGCGTCCTCCACCGCCGCCGGAAAGGGGTGCTCCGGGGCCAGGCGGTAGTCGACCGAGACGATCACCGCCTCGCATGCGATGGCGAGGTGGCGACAGAGGGCGTCGTGGGTGTCGAGGTCGCCCATGACCCAGCCACCCCCGTGGAACCAGACGAGCCCGGGCCAGGGCGCGGCGCCCTGGGGAGTGTAGACCCGGGTGGGGATGGAGCCCTCCGGCCCGATGGCGGCCGTCGCGCGAACGTCCGCCAGGTTTTCCGGTTTCTGAAGCGCTTCGGCCCCCCGCCGCATGGTCTCCCGCGCTTCGGCCGGGCTCTGCGCCGTGAGGGCCGGCTCGCGGGCCACCGCGGAGCGGGCGAGCAGGTCCTGGACCTGAGGATGAAGGGGCATCGCAGGCGGTGAGGGTATCAGCGCGTCGCACGTGTGTCGCCGACGGTCCGGCATCCCCTGTGGAAACTCCCGTCCAGACGGTTTCCACACCCTCAACTCGATTGGGTCCAGGACGGAATAGTCCCCGCCCAGGGCAGGGGCGCCCTCAGGCCAGGAGCTTCGAGATCACCTTGCCCGAGACGTCGGTGAGCCGGAAGGGTCGTCCCTGGAAGCGGTACGTGAGCTTCTCGTGGTCCAGGCCCATGAGGTGCAGCATGGTGGCGTGGAGGTCGTGAACATCCACGGGATCCTCGATCGGGGAGTAACCCAGCTCGTCCGTGGCGCCGACGAGGGCCCCCGGGCGGATTCCTCCCCCGGCCATCCAGATGGTGAACGCTCGGGGATGATGGTCTCGGCCCAGGTACTTCGAGGTGTTTCGTTCCTCGTTCATCGGGGTCCGCCCGAACTCGCCGCCCCAGACGACG
>CAXMOH010000151.1:0-5195 GCA_964194855.1 uncultured Hyphomicrobium sp. | reverse complement strand
TGGTCGCCTCGCCGTGGATGTTCCTCATGTTCATGGCCGGCGCGGTGGTCATGCTGCCGCGCCTGGCCGGTGCTCTGCCAGGGGGAGAGATCTCCTCTGTCGGCGACCTGTGGACGATCGCCTCGGAGACGATCTGGACCGGGACCCCGGCCGATGGCGGGACCGCGCTCGGCTTCTGGCACGTGGTCTCGTTCGCGTGGGTCGTGAACCTCTCGATGCACGTGGGCCTCGCCGACATGGCGATCTTCCGCTACGCCCGTACCGCCCGGTACGGCCTCTTCTCGGCCTTCGGCATGTTCCTCGGCCACTACCTGGCCTGGATGTGCGCCGGCGTCATGGGTGCGGCGGCGGCCTACGTCCTGGGGACCCCGCTCACCGAGCTCGACTCGGGCGACGTCGCATACCAGGCGCTCGGTGTCGCAGGGGCGCTGGCGGTGGTGATCGCGGGCTGGACCACCTCGAACCCAACGCTCTACCGCGCCGGCCTCGCGCTGCAGGTCGTCACCCCCGGCTGGCCGCGGTGGAAGGTCACGGCGATTGCCGGCGCCGTCACGACCATCGTCGCGTGCTCGCCGTTCGTGTTCACGAAGCTCCTGGACTTCATCGGCCTGTACGGCATCCTGCTCATGCCGATCGGAGCGATCGTCTTCCTCGAGCACTGGGTCGTGCCGCGTCTCGGATGGACGCAGTTCTGGGCGAGCCGCAAGGGCGTCTTCGTGAGCTGGCCGGCGCTCGTCGCGTGGCTCGTCTCGGTGGCGCTGGGCCTGGTCGCGTGGTCCACCGGGCAAATTCACCTCTTCCTGCTCGGCGTGCCGGTCTGGATCTGCACCGCCGTCCTCTACCTCGCCCTGGCGCCGTTCGCCGGGGCTCGTGAGTTGCTGCCCGAAGAGGCCGCCCCGCCTGCCGACGTGCCGTCGCTGCCACGGCGCATGGAATCGATGGGACCGCGGGGCCCGGGGTGGTTCGTTTCCGGTGGGGTCGCCCTGGCTGCTCTGGCGGCGTGCGTCGCGTTGCCGGTCTGGATGTTCACGCTCCCGCCGACGGAACACGACGCCAGCAGCCAGGCGTTCAAGACCCTCCTGCTCGTGGCCACGCTCGTCTACTTCGCGTCCGGGGTCGTGTGGATGCGCGCGAGCGAAAAGCGGCGTCGCTCGGCCGGGGAATAGGGAGGACAACGGGTGGGCGCGAAGGTCCTCGTATCGCTCCTGAGCAAAGAGCAGGATTTCCAGGTGATGCAGGCCGATGACGCACGCCAGACCGGGGCAAGGCTCGGGCTGGACGTGGAGGTGGCGTTCGCGGGGAGCCAGGCGGTCGTCCAGATCCAGCAGCTCTTCAAGGCCATCCACGCCCCCGAGGGGGAGCGTCCCGTGGCGGTCATCGTGGAGCCGGTGGTGGGTGAGGCCTTCGAGCGGGTGGCTCGAAACGCCACCCGAGTCGGGGTGGGCTGGTTCCTGCTGAATCTCCGCGCGAACTACATCGACGAGCTGCGCGCCGCCCACCCCGGGGTCGCGGTGGCACGAGTGGGGACCGACCAGTGCGAGATCGGTCGCATTCAGGGGCGGCAGTGCCGCGCGCTCCTTCCCGACGGGGGACGCGTGCTGAGCGTTCAGGGGCCGGCCGATTCCACGGCGACCCACCAGCGAGCCGAGGGTTTCGCCGAAACGCTCGGCGAGGGGTTCGAGGTTCTGGTCCTTCACGGCGGGTGGACCGCGCCCGGCAGCGACAAGGCCATCATGTCGTGGCTGCGGCTGAAGACGGCCGAGCCTTTCCAGCCCGACATCGTGGCCGCCCAAAACGACTTGATGGGGGTGGGGGTGCGGAAGGCCTTCACCACGAACCGGCCCGACTGGGCGGACATTCCCTATCTTGGCTGCGACGGGCTGGCCGAAGGAGGACAGAAGCTGGTGCGCGAGAAGACATTCGCCGGAACCGTGATCTCCCCGTCGAGCACCGGTCCGGCGCTCGAGCTCATTGCCCGCTGGGTCGAGACCCGGGAGGCGCCTCCACGGGAGCTCCTCCTCGAGCCACGGTCGTATCCCGCAGAGGCCGACATGGAACCGTGGGGCACGTCGTGAGCCGAAAGAGCGACGCCCCCGGCCGCCGCGTGTTCCTGCGGCGCTTTGGGGCCTCGGTGGCGGCGTCTGTCGCCGTGCCCGCCGCGGCGCGAGGCAGCGTGCTCCCCTCGCCGGCTGCCCCTGCGGGACCCCTCGCGCCCTTGCAGGGCGCGTCGACCGAAGGACGGCCCCTCGTCCGCCTGGCCCAGGAGGGCTGGCCGCAGCCGGAGCTCGGGACCCCGGTCGACCTCTCTCCCGCCCGTTGGATCTGGCTGCCCTCGGAGCGCACCCTGGCCAACACCTTCGTCCTGTTCCGACGGGAGATCGAGGTGGTCGGGCAGCCGGTCTCGGCTCGGGGCTGGGTCTCCGCGGACAGCCGTTATCGACTGTGGGTGAACGGCCGTCGCGTGCAGTGGGGCCCGGCGCCGTGCGACCCGCGCCGGCTCGAGGTCGACCCGATCGACCTCACGTCTTTCCTCGTGCCGGGCGCGAACACGATCGGGGCTGAGGTGCTGTTCTACGGTCACGGCGAAGGCACGTGGCCCGCTGGAAAGCCCGGCTTCCTCTTCGCCTTGCAGGTCGAAGAAGCAGACGGCGGCGTCCAGCAGATCGTTTCCGACGAGCGTTGGCAGGTCCTCCTCGATCGCGCCCACGCTCCGGGTGGGCACAAGCGCTGGTATCTCCGTGCCCTTCAGGAGGAACACGACGCGCGTCTCCGGCCTGCCGGCTGGAACGAGTCCGGATTCACACCGGATGAGGCATGGATGAGTCCGCTGGTGCTCGGGGGCGGGGCCGAACATCCTGCCGCAGCCGGCCCCTACTACGAGTACCTCACCGACGGTTGGGTCGATGCTTCCACCTCGGCTCTGGTCGTTCGCGAGGTGCCCCTCGTACGAGAGACCGCTCGTCCGGTGCTGCGTCTGCTGGAGTCGGGGCGCATCCGCTGGCACCGCGACCCGGACGACTGGTTCCAGTTCCGCATCCCGAGCTCCTTCGAGCTGGTGGGCGGATCGGTGGCCTTCCCCTCGGGCGACGGCGCCTGGACGCTGGACCCGGCGCGGGGCGAAGGAGTGTGGGCGCTCTTCGAGCTCCCGGAGCAGATGGTGGGCTTCCCGTTCTTTACGATCGAGGCGCCCGAGGGCACGATTCTCGAGGCCATGGTCCAGGAGTCCCACTCCGAGGACAACCCGCCCTGGCTCGACACCCACTTCCACAGCTGGTCGCGATTCGTTTGCCGCGAGGGCGAGAACCGCTTCGAGCTGTTCGACTACGAATCGCTCCGCTTCCTGCAGATCCACATCCGCGAGGCCACCGGCCCCGTGGACGTGCGCGACGTGGGCGTGCGACGGCGAAGCTACGACTGGCCCCGTCCGCCTCACTTCAACTGCGAGGAGCCGAAGCTCCAGCGGCTTTTCGAGGCGTCGTTCAACACCCTGGTGAACGCCGCCCAGGAGACCATCGTCGACGGGATGGGCCGGGAACGACAGCAGTACAGTGGCGACGTCAGCCACATGCTCCACGCCACGCGCCTCGTGTGCGGGGACTGGGACCTGGCCCGGCGCTTCCAGCGCACCTACGCCCTCGGGCAGACCCACGAGGGGT
Source organism: uncultured Hyphomicrobium sp. (assembly GCA_964194855.1). Classification (GTDB taxonomy): domain Bacteria; phylum Acidobacteriota; class Vicinamibacteria; order Fen-336; family Fen-336; genus JAJDNS01. The sequence continues at coordinate 1,539 of CAXMOH010000151.1, read as the reverse complement.
ACTTCCTCGACTGCTGGCCGGCGTGGGACCGCCTCAACCGGATCGCGCAGCGGGAGTTCGGCGCCACGAAGTGGGGACCCCTTCTGGACCATGGTGTCAGCTTCATCCACGACGTCTGGCGGCACCACGAGGAGACGAGCGAGATCGACATCGCGCAAGAGCTCTACCCGCAACTGGCCCGCTTCGCCCGGTACCTCCTCGACAACCTGGACAAGGACAAGCTCCTGCCCGTGGAGGGCTGGGGCGTCCCCGCGGTCTGGATGGACGGCACCGACTGCTTCCAGAAACAACGTCACAAGCAGTGTGCCTTCAACCTCTTCACCGCCGGCGTCCTCAAGGGCGCCCTCGTCCCCCTGGCCGAGCTGGCCGGCAAGACCCGGGACGGCCGGCGCTTCGGCGCGGCCGCCGACGCCCTCGTCACGGCCACCGTCAAGAGCTTCTGGAGCACGAAGCGCGGCCTGTTCGTCTCGAACCTCCCCTGGCTCACCGAAGAGGGTGGGGGAGTGCGTCTCGACGACCGCTCCCTGGCCACCGCGCTCCTCTTCGGCCAATGCCCCCGGGGAAAGACGGAGGATGTGGTCGCCATGCTGGCGGAACCCTCGGCGGAGCTCGGCTTGTCGTTCCCGGCCAACGCCCACTGGCGTTTCCAGGCCCTGGCCCGCTACGGTCGGATCGACGTCGTCCTGCGCGAGCTGCGGTACCTCTGGGCGGCGCTCCCCTCCGTCGTGGAGAACAACACCATCGCGGAACACTGGGAGCACCGCCCCGACACCACCGACCAGTGGAGCCACGCGGCGGTGTCGCCCCTCTTCCTCCTCTTCATGGATATTGCCGGCATCCGCCCCGGCGCGCCGGGCTTCACCAGGGTGATCGTGCGCCCGCAGCTCGGCGACCTGCCCGCCCTTGAGCTGACCCTGCACACCGGGCTCGGCCCCATCGGCTTCCAGTCCCAGCCCGAGGGCGCGGGCCACCGGGTGTGGCTCACGCTCCCCGCCGACTGCGAGGGTGAGCTGCGGCTGCCGTCGGACGCCCCGACCGAGCTCAAGCGGCTCGGGGTCATCCGCTCGCTGGGCCTGTCGCGCTACGCGCTCCCCTCGGGCGAGACGGTCGCCTTCGACGTGCCCGGCGCCTCGTGATGGTTCGCGGGCGGCCTCGGAAACGGGAGGAGGTACGAACGTCATGAGCACCTATCTGACACGACGCGGGTTCGTCCAGGCTGCAGCGGCAGGTTCTGCCGCGCTGAGCTCGCTGGGCCGAGCGCCGACTGTGTTCGCCGCCGGTGCCGACAAGCCGGCCCTGCTCGGAGGCACACCCGTGCACGAGGGCGGCTGGCCCAGCTGGCCGGAGTGGCGCGAGTCGTGGGAGCCCGATGTCCTCGAGGTGTTGCGGAGCGGACGGTGGTACCGCGGCGGAAGTGGCGGAAAGGTGCCGGAGTTCGAGGCTGCATACGCGAAGCTGCTGGGCGCCAGGCGTTGTCTGGCCACGGCCAGCGGCACCACCGCGCTGATCACCAGCTTGCACGTCATGGGCGTGGACGCC
>CAXMOH010000150.1:0-8455 GCA_964194855.1 uncultured Hyphomicrobium sp. | reverse complement strand
CCACGCCTTCGGCGAGGTGGAGAACCCGTTGTTTGCCACCCGGCTCATGGTCAGCCCCGTCGGCGACCGGCTCACCCTCGACTTCGCGAAGGCCCTCGTGCGGGCCGAGCACGTAGGACAAGACGAGGTCCCCGACTACTTCTCCATCAGCTTCTCGGGCGTGGACGCCGTCAATCACTTCTTCGGGCCGTCCAGCCTCGAGAACGAGGACATGGTCCTTCAGCTCGACCGCACCGTCGCCGACCTGCTGAGCTTCATCGACGAGAGCGTCGGCCTCGAGCACACCCTCGTCGTGCTCTCGGCGGATCACGGGATGCCCGAGATGCCCGAGTACATGACCGAGCTCGGCCTGGCTGCAGGGCGCCTCTCGCCGGATGACATTGTCGAGACCGCCAACCGGGCAGGCCGGGACTTTTTCGGGATCGAGGGCGTCGTTCGCTTCTTCTTCCGCCCGTATCTCTATCTCGACGGCGGGAAGATCGAGGCGGCCGGGCGGAATCGAGCCGAGGTGGAGCAAGCGGTGGCCGGCGTTCTGGCGGAGAGCCCCGGCATTGCCCTGGCGGTTCCACGAAGCGGGCTGTCGCCTCTCGAAGACACACTGGCCCTTGCCCGCGTCCGCCGGAACTTCCACCCGTCGCGCTCCGGTGACATCTATGTCGCCCAGGAGCCCTATTGGTTCCTCTTCGACAAGGGTCCCGTCGCCGCGATGCACGGCTCGCCGTGGCGCTACGACACCCACGTGCCGATCATCTTTGCCGGTCCCGGGGTCCTGCCGCGTCAGGTTCATCGGCACGTGAGCACGGTGGACGTGGCGCCCACGCTGGCGGCGCTCCTGGGCCTGTCACCCCCGAGCTCGGCGAGCGGATCAGTATTGCAAGAGGTCTTCCCGCAGGACTGACACCTCGTCCGCACTTCGTGTTGGCCGCAGGTGCCAAACGTGGATCGGTCGACGCGTTTCCGCTGCTGCTGCTGTTATCCTCTCCCCGAGGGCTCGCCCAACGAAAACACAGCCGAGGCGTCGGGCCGGTTGCCCACTCGACTGGAGGAAGCAGTGAAGAGGCTTGCAGCCGGCGGCGGCGATGTGGTGGACGTCCCGGGCCGCTGAATGACCGGCATTCGCAGTCCGGCCTTTCCGGTCCTCGCGGTCCTGGCTCTGGCCGGTGCGGCCCCGTCCCCGACGACCCAGGCGCCGGCAGTCGACAGCCAGAGGGATCGACTCCGCGAGATGCTGCGCGAGAGGCTCGCCGACTCGACAGTCGACCGTCCCCTGCTCCACCGACAGCAGATCGCCTCTCTCGACCACGTCCACTACCGACCCTACACCCGCGAACGGCAGGCGGCGCTGAGGGTGAAGCTGCCCGACGAATCGGAGCGGGCCCGTTTCGCCGAGGCGCGCGACGGCGTCGAGTCCCCGGCCCTGGACCTGCTGGATGAGTTCTACGGGACGCGGGACGCGCTGAAGGCGCTGGGGGTGCGGGACCGCGACGGTGACAAGACCCCCGACTATCGCGTGAGCGACTACTACGGGAAGTTTTCGGAGGGCGACATCGATGTGGACGGGGACGGGGTGAGGAACGTCTACGATGCCCACCCCTACGACCCCTCGAAGGGAGGCCGCGATACGGACGGGGACGGGACGCCGGAGTCGGGTTTCGCGGATCGAAACGGCAACCAGCTTCCCGACCACGTCGACTGGAGCCTTCACAAGGACGACCCGGCCCTCGCCGAGATCCAGTTGGGCCTTTTCCGGGACCACGGGATTCTCCTGGTCGAGCGGGACGCCGAGTTCGACATTCTACTGGCCCGCGCCGCCGACGACGCCGTGCGCCGGGTCTTTCGGGCGTACTTCGAGAAGAACCCCGTTCTGCCCACCCTGCGCACCATCGCCGCGGAGAGAACGGCTCTCCTTCACGCCCTGCTCGCGCTCCTGGCCGAGGACGAGACGAGCGCCCAGGTGTTTTCCCAGACCCAGTCGCTCACCGTCTACGACCCGGGTCGCGACGTGGAAGACGCCCTGGGCCTGCTCGGGCTCTTCACCCACGAGATCGGCCACAGCTACCACATGAGCCTGGACTGGGACGCCTCCCGCCCCGACCTCGAGAACCGTCGGCTCGACTTCCCGACCCCGAGGTTCGTCGAGACTGTCGAGCCTTTTGGCTGGACGACCACTGGGGCCATCGAAGGGCGATTCGAGGACGCTCTGCCCATGCCCCCTCAGTTCCTCTACACCGGGATGGCGGAGCCGGCCTTTCTGTACAAGGGACGGGGTCCGGAGGAGTGGGAGGGCTGGCTCAACGCGATCTACGAGGAGATGGGCTCGCCCGAGGACTATCTCGAGCACCAGGCGTTCGTCGGGGAGGCTGTCGTGGGCGACTACTCCCTCAGCACACCCTACGAGTGGTACGGCGACAACCTCCTGGCCTACGTGATCGCGGAGCTGGAAAAGGCGGCCCTGGAGAACATGGCGGCGGCAGGGAAGCCCCGTGCCGCGCAGGAGGCCGCCAGCCAGCGGATCGTCGCCTCCTTGCGGGCCATCTGGCCGGCGTTCGACCACAGGAACATCGGGAAGGAGGCTTTCGCCTACTTTCGCGAGACCTTCCCGATCCGGGAGGACGATCTCCAGCTCCTGGTGGATCGCTACATCGATCCCATCACAGAGCCCTGACGCCGTGCCTTCGAAGCGTCGCGCTAGACTCCGCCTGATGAGGCACCCGGTTCTGGTCGTCGTCCTGCTGCTGGGCTCCGCCGTGGCCGGGCAAGCGGACGACACGCCGTCCCCCGAGGCCGGCGAGGTGCCCCGGCCACGTCTTGCCCTGGCGCTGAGCGGGGGAGGGGCCCGGGGAATCGCACACATCGGTGTCCTGCGTGCCCTCGAGGAAGCGGGTGTTCCCGTCGACGCCATCGCCGCCAACAGCATGGGGGCGGTGATCGGCGGGATCTACGCCAGCGGCCGAACCGCGGAGGAGCTGGACGAGATCGTCCTTTCGGTCGACTGGGGGACACTCTTCAGCGGTCGAACGGACCGCCGCATGCTGCCTCTCGCCCGCCGCAACGATCGCTTCGGGACGTTTGCCGGCGTCGACTTCGGAAAGGGCGGGCTGGAGCTTCCGGCCGGGCTCCTGGGCGAGCACCGCGTCGACCGCTTCCTGATCGAGGTCCTCGCTCCTGCTGGCTACGCGGCCGGAGGCCAGTTCGATCGGCTGCCTATTCCCTTTCGATGCGTGGCCACCGCCCTGGACAACGGCGAGCGCGTCGTGCTGGACCATGGAGACCTGGCCCTCGCTGTGCGGGCCAGCATGTCCATCCCGCTGGTGCTTCCCCCGGTCGTGTTCGAGGGACGGCGCCTCGTCGACGGCCTGGTGGTGAACAACCTGCCTATCGACGTGGCCCGGGATTTCGGTGCCCCGGTCGTCGTGGCTGTCGACGTGGGGAGCCCTCCGCTGAAGCCGGATGAGTACAAGAGCGCACTGGGTGTCGCCGAGCAGGTCACGAACCTGCTGGCCGAGGACCGCAGCAAGGACTTCGCAGTCGAGCCGGACGTGCTCATCCGCCCCGAGCTGGGCAAGCACTCGGCCTCGAAGTACTCCAACTTCGACATGCTGATCGAGCGGGGCTACGAGGCCACGAAGGCGGCCCTGCCCCAGATTCTGGCGAAGCTCGAGGCCGCCTCCGTTCGCGGCTCGGCGGCGACCCGCATCCCCGCCACGCCCAGGCCCGTGCTCGAGGGCACACCCATAGCCGAGGTCGTGGTCCGAGGGAACGACAGGATGAGCGAGAAGGTGCTTCGGCGCACCTTCAACATCCCCATCGGGCCGGGCTTCATCCTCGAACGCGGGCTCAACGCCCTCGACAAGGTCGAGGCCACAGGCCTGCTCGATCACGTCTGGATGACGTTGGAGGCGGTGCCCGAGGGGCTCAGGGTCGTGCTCGTGGTGCGGGAGGCGCCCCCCTTCAGAGGCGACATCGGCGCCGCCTACACCGAGTGGGAGAAGGCCCGAGGTGTGCTGCGGCTCCTCAACAGGAACACCTTCGGCTTTGGTGAGGAGATCTCGTTCCTCTTCGTGGCCAGCGACGCCGACGTGGGAGGGGCCCTGAGCCTTCGAGGCGACATGGCCTTCCTGAAGGGCTTCGGCTACCGGGTCGACGGCTTCGTCCTCAGGGACAAGCCCCGCTTCTTTGATGAAGAAGGGGACTCGATCAACCGGGCGGACTTCGAGAGGCGGGGCGTGGACGCCACGCTGCAGGTCTCCCTCGAGCGCTGGGGTCTCCTGGAGGCCGGCCTGCGCTACGGAACCACCGAGACCCGCCCCAAGGCCGGCATCGATCTTCCAGAAGGGACGGACGAGAACCGGATGGTCTTTGCCAGCGTGATCCTCGACGACATGGACGATCTGCTCTGGCCCAACTCGGGCCGGAGGCTGGCCGTCCGCGCCTGGTGGAACTCCCAGGACCTCGGGGCCACCTTCCCCTTCTGGCGGGTGGAGGGAGAGGGTCGGCTGGGTCAGCGCCTGGGCCCCCGCACCGTGTTGCAGCTCGACGCCCTGGTGGGCCTTTCCGGCGACGACATGCCGGTCTACGACTGGTTCCGGATCGGCGGCCCCTACCTCATCCCGGGCTACTCCCACGAGCAGCTCAAGGGACCCCAGGCAGTGGCCGGGTCCGCGAGCCTCCGCTACAAGGTGGTCTCCCAGCTGCGAGCGGTCGTCCGTGCCGGTGCCGGCAACGTCTATTCCACGCGGGACGCCATCAGCTTCCACGACCTTCGGTGGGGGGTGGGCGTCGGCCTGATGTACCCCAGCCCCGTGGGCCCGCTGGCCCTGGAGATCGGCTGGCGCGACGGGGGAGGCTCGAAGGCCTCCCTGTCCCTGGGCTGGAACTAGCCCGGGCTCAGAAGTGGTAGCGCCGTCATCCTCGGTAACGGGCTCGCCACGAGCTGGTGCCGAAGGCCAATGAGCTGTCGGTTTCGGCCGCTGAGCTGTCGTCCTACGTCATGGGCGGGAGCGCAGGCCTGGGAGTGGCTGCCCGCCCGTCTTCTCCGATCCCGAGCTCGACGAGTGGCGCCGCTTCTGGACCGTGCTCTTCCAAATGGCCCGAGACCGCGCTATCGAGACCCACGTCGTCAAGAGGAAGCTCGCGTACTAGCGAGCCGCCACGATAGCGCCACTCGCCAGGGTCCAGCGGCGTGAGCCGCCAGCTGGGGGCCGGGCTCGCTACAATGACGCCATGGCGCGTCCAGGTCCCGAGAGCGGCGGCGAGGTCGTCGAGAAGCCCAAATCAAGAACGAAGCGCCCTCAGCTCTTCAACGTGGTGCTGTACAACGACGACTACACCACCATGGAGTTCGTGATCCATGTCCTCGAGACCATATTCGACAAGGGACCGGCCGAGGCCTACCGTGTCATGATGGAGGTGCACATGAGCGGCCGGGGTCTTTGCGGCGCCTACACCTTCGAGGTCGCCGAGACCAAGGTCTCGACCGTGCACGAGCAGGCTCGCTCGGAGGGCTTTCCCCTCCGAGCCGGGATCGAGGAGGCCTGAAGTGTTCAGCGCGGCTCTGGAGCGCGTTCTCAACGTGGCAGCCCGTGAGGCGATGGTCCGCCGCCACGCCAACCTCACCGTGGAGCACCTGCTCTACGCGGCGGCCCACGACCCCGACGGGGAGGAGATCCTCGAGGCCTCGGGCGCCGACGTCCCGCGCCTGCGCCTGGAGCTGGAGGACTTCCTCGAGCAGACCCTGCAGAAGCTCCCCGCGAGCTCGCGCAAGCCGCCCCAGCAGACCCTGGCCTTCCGTCGCGTGCTGCAGACCGCGGTCGTGCACGTCCAGAGCGCGGGAAAGGACGAGGCCGACGTGGGCGATGTCCTGGCCGCCATCCTGCGCGAGCCCCGCTCGAACGCCGTGGCGATGCTCTCGGGGCACGAGGTCAGCCGCCTCGACGTCCTGAACTTCATCTCCCACGGCATAAGGAAGCACCCGCGCCCGGAGGGCGACGAGCCGGACGGCCTCGCCCCGGGAGGCGACGGCGACGAGGAAGACGGTCCCGGGAGCGATCCGCTGTCGGCCTATGCCGTCAACCTCACGGCCCGCGCGCAGGAGGGCAAGCTGGACCCCGTGATCGGCCGTCTCAAGGAGACGGGTCGCGCCCTCGAGGTCCTGTGCCGTCGCCGAAAGAACAACCCCGTCTTCGTCGGAGAGCCGGGTGTCGGGAAGACCGCCATCGTCGAGGGGCTGGCCCAGCGCCTGCTCGAAGAAGACGGCCCCGAGGTCCTGAAGGGCGGCGAGATCTTCACCCTCGACACCGGCGCGCTCCTGGCCGGCACGCGCTACAGGGGCGACTTCGAGGAGCGGTTCAAGGCCGTCATCCAGGCGCTCAAGAAGCGGGAGCTCCCGATCCTCTTCATCGACGAGATGCACACCATGGTGGGGGCCGGAGCGACCACGGGCGGGACCATGGACCTGGCCAACCTCATCAAGCCGATCCTGACCGAAGGAGAGATCCGCTTGATGGGCTCCACCACCTTCGAGGAGTTCAAGCACATCGAGCGGGACCGGGCCCTCGCCCGCCGGGTGCAGCGGATCGACGTGGACGAGCCCAACGAGGCCGACACGGTGCTCATCCTCAAGGGGCTCAAAGAGCGCTACGCGACGCACCACGACGTGAAGTACACGGACCCGGCCCTCGAGGCCGCCGCGCGTCTCGCCCGGCGGCATCTCCGGGACCTGAGGCTCCCCGACAGCGCCATCGACGTGCTGGACGAGGCGGGCGCCATGCTACGCCTCAACCCTCCCGAAGACGGCCGCCGGATCGTCGACGTGGCCCGGGTCGAGCGCGTGGTGGCTCGGATGGCCCGGATCCCCGAAACCCAGGCGACCACGTCCGACCGGGAACGGCTCCGCACACTGGGCGAGGCCCTGCAGCGAGTGGTCTTTGGCCAGGCGGAGGCGGTGGAGACCGTGGCCTCGGCCATCAAGCGGTCCCGGGCCGGACTCGGGCCCCCGGAGCGTCCCGCCGGAGCGTTTCTCTTCACGGGGCCCACGGGTGTCGGGAAGACGGAGCTGGCCCGCCAGCTGGCCCGCCACCTGGGAAACGAGTTCCACCGGTACGACATGTCGGAGTACACCGAGAAGCACTCCGTCTCCCGACTGATCGGTGCCCCCCCTGGCTACGTGGGGTTCGAGCAGGGCGGGCTTCTCGTGGACGCCGTCCGTCAGCACCCCTACTCGGTCGTCCTCATGGACGAGATCGAGAAGGCCCACCCCGACCTGATGAACATCCTGCTCCAGGTCATGGATCACGCGACCCTGACCGACAACAACGGCCGCAAGGCCGACTTCCGCCAGGTCATCCTCATCATGACGTCCAACGCCGGCTCTCGGGAGATGAGCCAGGCGGCTATCGGCCTCGTTGGGGATCACGAGCAGGACGCCAAGTCCCGGGGCAAGCAGGCCATCGAGCGCTTCTTCACCCCGGAGTTTCGCAACCGGCTCGACGCCGTGGTGAGCTTCCGCGCGCTCACCCCGGACGTGATGGAGACGATCGTGGACAAGTTCGTCCTCGAGCTGGAGACCCAGCTTCGGGAGCGCAAGGTCGCCATCGACCTGGCGCCGGAGGCCCGTCGGCACCTGGCCGAGAAGGGCTTCGATGCGGTGTACGGCGCCCGGCCCCTGAACCGCCTGGTGCAGACCGACGTGCGCAACCCCCTCACCGACGAGATCCTGTTCGGGAAGCTCGAGCACGGGGGGACGGTCCGCGTCGGATACGACGGCGAGAAGCTCACCTTCGACTACGAGCCGGCACCGCCGCCCGAGCCCGAGACCCCACCCGCCGCACCGGAGGTCCCCCCGGAGGCGGCCGAGTCCTCCTGACCCCGGTACGTTGGCCGACCACTCTCCCTGTTAAACTGGTCGGTCATGGCCGACCGCCCCAGCCCCCGCGAGGAGGGCCTGCACCGCGAGCTTGCCCGGCGGATCCTCGTCTTCGACGGGGCCATGGGGACGCTCATGCAGGCCCGCTGTCGCGAGGAGGCGGACTTCCGGGGCGAGCGCTTCCGCGATCACCCCAAGGACCTCAAGGGCGATCACGAGGTCCTGAACCTGAGCCAGCCCGATGTGGTCGTGGCCGTCCACCGGGAGTACCTCGCCGCCGGCGCGGACATCATCGAGACGAACACCTTCAACGCCAACCGCATCTCCCAGGCCGACTACGGCACCGAGGACCTTGCCCACGAGATGAACGTCTCGGCGGCACGGTGGGCGCGCCAGGCGGCAGACGAGTGGATGAAGGAGAACCCGGACCGGGAGGTCTGGGTGGCGGGTGCGCTGGGCCCGACCAACAAGACCGCCTCCATGTCCCGGGACGTGAACGACCCTGGGGCGCGGTCGATCACCTTCGACGAGCTGGAGGCCGCGTATCACGAGCAGGCCGCGGGCCTGCTGGAGGGCGGAGCGGACCTGCTC
>CAXMOH010000149.1:0-4334 GCA_964194855.1 uncultured Hyphomicrobium sp. | reverse complement strand
GGCACCCGGCGCTACAATGGCTTGATGGCCTTTGCTCCCAAGCCCCGCCCGGGTGATCTGGTCCGATGAGACCCCGGGCCACGCTCCTTCTCCGCCGCCTCCTCCTCGGGGTCGTCGCGCTCGTGGCGGTGTCGGTGTTCTGGACCCTGCGGCGCCCAAGCGCTCCGACGGAGTCGGACCCGTCCGAGGCCGCCGAGGGAACGACCATCAAGGACCTCGCCTTCGACGTCTTCGAGGAAGGGGAGCGCAAGGTCGAGCTGAAGGCCCGGGCAATGACCGGCGAAGAAGACGGGCTGCAGCGCTTCGAAGGTGTCGAGGTGACCTTCCCATTCGAGGCCCAGGGAAAGCCCTCCACGGCGACCATCACCTCGGACGAATGTCTCTACGACGGCGAGCGCGAGTACGCCCGCTTCCGCGGGAACGTGCACGTGGTCACCTCCGACGGCTTCGATCTCCGGACCGAGAGCCTGGATTACATCGGGGATGAAGGCCGGGTCGTGGCCGAGGCGCCCGTCCAGTTCTCCCAGGGGGCGACGTCGGGCAGCGCCAGCGGAGCGGAGTACCGCGAGCAGGGCGACCGGCTCGAGCTCAACGAGAACGTACACCTGCGCTTCGAGGACGGCGAGGGGGGACCGCCTACGGAGATCGACGCCGCTCGCGCTCGGGGCTCACGGGAGACGCGCCTCATCAATTTCGGGGGAGGAGTCGAGGTCCGGCAGGGTCAACGCGTTCTCCGCTCCAAGCGGCTGCAGGTGATCCTCAACGCGGAGCTCGAGGGCATCGAGCGGATCGCCGCCATCGAAGACGTGGACCTTCGCATCCGGGGGAGCGGCGAGCTCCCCGGGGCCGAGCTCCCCGGCGGGGGCACGCGACGGCTCAGGTGTCGACGGCTGAACGTCGGGCTCCGGGCCGGGGGCATCCTCAAGCATGCCGTCGCCAGCAACAACGCGTCTCTCGTGCTTCTGCCGGGGCCGGGAGATCCCCCGGAGAGGCGAGAGCTGGAGGCCCGGCAGATCCGGTTCGTCTTCGATGAGGAGGGTCGCCTGAGCGCAGTGACAGCCAGGGACTGGGGGGGCGCCGGGAAGAAGGGGTCGGGGATCGTGACGCTCTTGTCGAGGCCCGTCGGCGAGGCGAAGAGTGCGGGGCGACGGGTGGAGTGCCTCACGTTCGAGGCAGAGCTTGATCCCGTCTCGGGCACGCTGAAGACCGCCGACTTCGCCGGCAGGGTCGAGTTCACCGAGCCCGGACGAAAGGGTTGGGCAGAGCACGCCGTCTACGACGAGAGCGCGAAGCTTCTCCAGATGACCGGGGGGGGGCCCCGGATACGCGACGAGGCGGACGGCTCGGAGCTGCAGGCGGAGCGGATCGACCTCTCCACCGCGACCCGGAGCGTCGTGGCGGTCGACAGCGTGAGACACGAGATCCGCGGGCGGGAGACCGCAAACGAAGGCCGGATGCTCGGCGGCTCGGAGCCCACGATCCTCGTGTGCCAACGCTTCGAGTACGACTCGGCGAAGAAGACAGCGATCTACCGGGAGAATGCACTCCTGCGGGCCGGGCGAGACGAGGTCCGGGCGCCGCTCATCGTCCTGGAGGACCCCGGTCCGGGTCAGCGCCGACTTCATGCCACCGGAGGAGTGGCTTCCTTTCTGCACCCGCGCAGGGCGCCGGGGACGGAGGGCGAAGAGGAGAAGGAGCCGGCCCCGGTGGAGACGCGGAGCCAGGAGATGGTCTACGAGGAGACGGCGGGCCGCGTGGTCTACACAGGGGAGGTGCAGATTCGCCAGGGCGACATCCTGACGCTCAGCCCCGAGGCCGTCGTCACCCTCACCGACGAGCGCGACGGCGTCGTGCACATCGTTGCCGGCGAGCCGGTTGTGGTGCGCCAGGGGGAGAGGCGGGCGGAAGGGCGGACCGGAACCTACACTCCGGCGAACGAGACCATGGTGCTGGAGGGAGACGACGTCGTGCTGCAGGATGTCGACCGCCAGATCCGGGGGCGGATTTTGACCTTCAAAGTGGGCGAGGATAGGATCCGCGTCGATGGTCAGGAGGAGGCCCGCACCGAGGCCATCTTCAGGAAGAGTGAGCTCGCCCAGCCTTGAGTGAGACAACCGTCCTGCGGGCCCAGGCCCTCACCAAGTCCTACGGGCGGCGCGTGGTGGTCAACGCGGTCGACCTCTCGATCAGCCAGGGCGAGGTCGTGGGTCTGCTGGGCCCGAACGGAGCCGGCAAGACCACAACGTTCTACATGGTCGTGGGGCTCGCACGGCCCGACAGCGGGGAGGTGTTCCTCGGCGAGGAGGACATCACCGGGCTCCCGATGTACCAACGCGCGCGTGCGGGCATCGGCTACCTGCCCCAGGAAGCGAGCATCTTCCGGAAGCTGACCGCGGAAGAGAACGTGCTTGCGGTCCTCGAGACGGGGAACCTCCCAGCGGGCGATCAGCACGCCCTGGCCCGTCAGCTCCTCGAGGAGCTCGGGATCCAGGAGATGGCCCGCCAGCCGGCGTACACGCTCTCGGGGGGAGAGCGCCGTCGCCTGGAGATCTGCCGCGCCCTCGCCGCCTCTCCGTCCTTCATTCTCCTCGACGAGCCCTTCGCGGGCATCGACCCCCTGGCCGTCATCGACATCCAGAAGATCATCGCCCACCTGCGCCAGCGCGGCCTCGGCATACTGATTACCGACCACAACGTGCGTGAGACCTTGAAAATAACCGACCGCGCCTATATTCTCAGGGACGGCAATGTCTTCCGCTCTGGCACACCTCTCGAGCTCGCGTCCGACCCGGAGGTCCGGCGCGTCTACCTGGGCGAGGGCTTTCGTCTCGACGGGCGGGAGGCCTGAAGCGCGCGCCGCTGCCGGAGACTAGGCCTTGGCCATCCATCAGAAGCTTGGTCTCTCCGTCAAGCTCTCCCATCGACTGATCCTCACGCCGTCGCTGCAGCAGGCTATCAAGCTGCTGCCGCTGACGACACTCGAGCTGGCCGAGGTCCTCGATCAGGAGGTGATGGAGAACCCCCTCCTCGAAGAGGTGCCGGTCCAGGAGACCCTCTCGACCGAGGAGATCGCCCAGCAGGAGGCCAAGGAAGAGGCCGAGAAGCCCGCCGAGGACGACCCGCTCAAGGACATCGATATCGACAAGTTCTTCGAGGAGTACTTCGACGATGGCCGTCGCGGCAAGCGGTCGGAGGTGCCCGAAGCCCCGCCCATCGAGAACACCCTGACGGAAGCGACGGACCTGTACGACCATCTCTTGTGGCAACTCCACATGACGGTGTCGGACGACCTCACGACCGAGATCGGCGAATCGATCATCCAGAATCTCGACGAGGACGGGATGCTTCGGATGCCTCTGGAGGACGTGGCCAACATGGGCCCGTACCCGATGGAAGAGGTCGAGAGTGCGCTGAAGACGGTGCAGGCGCTCGACCCCGCGGGGGTGGCGGCACGGGATCTGACGGAATGCCTCCGGATCCAGCTGAGGGTGCTGGGGCTCGAGGGGTCGCCTGCCGACGTCATGGTGCGGGACTTCCTGAAGCAGCTCCAGAGTCATCAGTACCCGGAGATCTCGAAGCAGATGGGACTCACCTCCGAGGAGGTGGCTCACCACCTGGAGATCATCCAGGCGCTGGACCCGAGGCCCGGGAACAGGCACAGCCCGGAGAAGTCGGCCTACATCCTTCCGGACGTCTACGTTGTGAAGGAAGGCGACGAGTACAAGATTGTCCTCAATGACGACGGTCTCCCCAAGCTCCGGATCAGCCCGACCTACAAGCGCCTGCTCGACAACCGTGGTGCCGATTCGGAGGCGACGCGGGCCTACGTGAAGGACAAGCTCCGGAGCGCCCTGTGGCTCCTGAAGAGCGTCGACCAGAGACAGAGGACGATCTACAAGGTCTCGGAGTCGATCATCCGATACCAGCGCCCGTTCCTGGACCAGGGCGTCTCGCACCTGCGCCCACTCGTTCTCCGTGACGTGGCCAGCGACATCGGGATGCACGAGTCGACGGTGTCGCGCGTGGTGGCCAACAAGTACATGCACACTCCGCGGGGCGTCTACCCCCTCCGCTTCTTCTTCCACAGCGGCATCACCTCCACGATGGGAGAAGCCGTGAGCTCGGTCACCATCAAGCAACGCATTCGGAAGATGATCGAGGAGGAGGACGCGTCTCGTCCCTACTCCGATTCCCGCATAGCCGGAATCCTCGGGAACGAAGGGCTGCCCCTTGCACGGCGGACGGTGGCCAAGTACCGGGAGGAGCTTCGTATCCCGCCCTCGAACCTGCGCAAGACCGTCCACTGAACAGCCCGACACCGGGAGGAGGACGGA
>CAXMOH010000148.1:0-3924 GCA_964194855.1 uncultured Hyphomicrobium sp. | reverse complement strand
CGAGCGGCTGCGGCGGGCCACTCGGCTCGACCACCAGCTGCCGCCGCACGTCGCGGTAGCCGCTCCGCTTGCCGACCACGGTGTAGGTGCCCGGGCGCAGCTCCAATGTCTTGCGCGCGAACACTCCCAGACGACCCACCTTGTGTACCACGACCTCGGTCTTGCCGTCCGATTCCAGCACGACGGGCACGGAGACGGTGACCTCGTCGAGGGCCCGCTCGAGCGAGGCGATCTGCTGGCGATGTCGTGACCCGGGCGCCTCCACCTCGTGGGCCTGCTGAAGCAGCAACTCCGCCTCGCGAGCCACCGCATCGGTGGCGAGGCGAAGCGGGTGGGCAATGTGGAAGTCGAGCTTCACCGCGAGCTCCGCCCGGGACGCGGCGCGGGTTCGCCCTTCGAGAGCGAAGGTGACCGCGGGATCGAGCCTCAAGGCCGCTTCGTACTCGGCCACGGCGCGGCGCCAGTCCTCCTTCGACTCGAAGGCCCGTGCCGCCTCGCGCTGCTGAGCCAGGGCAGCCGTCCGCGCGCCCTGCTCGACCCGTCGCCGGGCATCGGCGACCGCTGGGGATCCAGGCTCGAGGGCGCCGGCGCGTGCAAGACCCTGCCGAGCGGCCGGCCAGTCCTCACGCTCCAGAGCGGCTTGAGCGGCGGACATGGCCACGCCGAACTCCTCGGCGCGCCGCCGGGCCTCTGCCGCCACCGGATCCTCCCTGGGCGGCTCGGGCACTCGCGGCTCGGGCGAGGGCGTCGCCCGTTCCGGAGGCGCGGAAGGCAGTGGTGTGGCCTCGGCCTGCGGAGGCGAGGCCTCGGGTGCCGGCGCGGACTCCGGGACCAGGGTGCCGTCCGGCGTGGCCTCCGCTTCGACCTCGGCAGACGACTCATCGGGAGTGCTCTCCGACGACGACGACGGATCGGGCGCTGCGGTCCAACGGGGGAGCACCAGCACGACGAAGACCGCGGCGAGCCCGAGAGCTCCCAGCAGCAGGGTCGGCCCGAGGGGACGGGAGGGAGAGGGCTCGAGACCTTGCGAGACGACCGGACGGGCGGGTCGAGCGGGCGTCGGTGCGACCACATCGGCCACGCGCGGCGGGGGCTGCAGGCGCACGTCCGGCGTCACGGCAGCGGCGACGGCTCGCGGGGGCGGGTCGAGCGGGCGGCCCTGCCCACGGGAATCGGCCGAAGGCGCGCCGGCAAGCTCGGTCTCGATCGTCCCCAGCACAGCCTCGATCCGGCTCATGTCGCGGGGCCTCTCCCGGGGATCCTTCGCGAGCATCGACGCGACCAGCGCGCGCAACCCGTCCGGGACGGGGTGCGGTGTCTCGAAGGGTGGCGGAGCCACGGTGCGGATCTCCTCATCGCTCGCGCCGGCGGGGAAAGGTGGCTGGCCGGCAAGGAGCTCGTAGAGGAGCACGCCCAGGGAGTAGACGTCGTCTTCGGGCGCGGCGGGTGTTCCGTCCCTCTGCTGAGGGCTCATGCTGGCACGGGAGCCGCCGCCGTGGAGCGTCAGGCCCTCTTCGTCGACCGGCGATTCGACCGCCGCAATTCCGAAGTCGGCGAGGTGGGCGCGGCCGTCCTCGTCGAGCAACACGTTCGTGGGCTTCACGTCCCGGTGGACGACACCCATCGAATGGAGATAGCCAAGCGCCGCCGCCACCTCCCGTCCGAGCCGGACGACCTGGAGCGGCGTTGCACCACGCAAACGGCCGGCGTCTCCGCCTTTCATGTGGCGGAGGAGAACGGCGCTCCCGTGGGGTCCGCGCTCGAAACCGTAGACCGGCACGATGCCGGGGTGTTTCAGCTTCCGGACCAGCCGCGCCTCGCGACGGAGGAGCGCCACCCGGTCTTCGGAGGCGTCGGCGGGGAGGATCTTGGCGACGACGTCTTCATCGCGGCGCGCGTCGCGGGCGACCCATGCTTCGCCCATGCCACCGCGGCCGAGACGGGCGATCAGCTTCAGGTGCGGGAGGAACTCGACCCCGGGCTCCAATCGGATCATCTGACCTGGAGCGTACCGGTTTTCAGGGGTGGGAGGGCGGAGACCCGTCGCCGGGTATCACCAGAATGGGCTCAGCGGAGCGGGGCGGGATCGCGGCGGTCTCTGCCGGCGGGGCGGAGGCCTCGGTCACATTGATGTCGACCGGGAGAGCCACGTCGGCGACCGCAATCTCCCTGAGCAGCGCTCGCCACTGTTGGAACTGCTCTTCGGCCGAGCCCTTGAGCTCGACGATCCGGCCATCGACGTCGACCACCAGCTCGGAGACGTCCGCACCGAAGGACTCGGCGAGCTCCTCCAGGGCGGCTTTGTGGATCTGGGAGTCGGCCGAGTCCTGGAAGCCCTTCTGAGTCAGCGCCGCGCCTCCGATCATGGCGATGGTCTTGGCGTCGGCGGCCCCTCGGCTGCCGGCCGGCGCGAAGAGGCCGGCGGCGATGAGGCCGATGCCCAGGATCTTCTTCCACTTCGCCGACTTGTTGAGCGAGTCGTAGGCGGCCTGCTCGGTGTAGCTGTTCGCACGCCAATCGTCATAGGGCTGTTCCATGCGGGCGTAGAAATCGGAGTAGTACTCGTTCAGCGTGTCGACGAACATGTCGTCCCGCTCTCGAATGAGCTCGAGGCGGAGAAGCATCGGATCTCCGTCGGCGGGAAGCGCGCGCACGTTGTATCGACCCTTGCGGTCCGTCCTCAGATACTGGGAGAAGGCATCCGGGGCGAACTCCGTGGCGAACCGAAGGCTGGCCACCTTGCGGATGCGCGCCAGGTCCTTCGTCTGCCGCTTCGAACGGGCCTTCACCAGATCGTTGGCGATCCGGTTGTAGATGCCCTGAAAGGGATCGAGGCCGTCCACGGTCTCGACGGCGTACGAGAGCATTCGAGCCTTGCCCTTGTAGTCCCTGTCGAACCACTTCTTCCCCGTGGAATCCCAGGCGACGATCCTGAGTCTCAGCGACTTGCCGTTCGAGTCCTCGATCTTGCCCACGATATTGATCTCGGCCCAGGCCGCACCACCGGGGACGACCCTCACGGCACCCCACTGTCCGGTGGACTGCAGCGTGTCGCGAAGATGAATCGGGATGTAGCGGGCCTCGGCCTTGCGAACGGTGGGCTGGATTCCCTTCTCGAGCAACGTCTCCCTGTCGTAGTCGTCGATGCTCGGAGAGAGAAGGTCGATGGCGATATCGAGAAGCTGCTCCTCCGGGATCTCTCCGGTGGGAAGGATCGCCTCCTCGTACCTGTCGCCGGCTTGCGCCAGAGAGCCCGGCCCCAGACCCATGAGCACCGCCAGGGTCAGGGTGAGCGTCTTGCGTCCGCGTCCCCCGGTCATTGCTCGCCCCCCACTCATGAGCCGCCCGAGCTCTTCTTGTATTCCCGGTACTCGTCCCAGAGCCTTTCGCGCAGCTCCGGGTCTTTTTCCTTCACGGCCGCTTCCCGGAGCTGCCTCGCAACGATGTCGTCGTCGCGCCCGTCGCCGATGTCCGGCGGCACCCGCGGGTCGTTGCCACCCTCTTGACCTGCAGCCCCGCCGGCCGAACGGCTGTCGCCCTCGGGCCCTCCCTCACCGCGGGAGTTGTCGTTCGAGCCACCGCCTGTCTCACCCTCGCTGCCCGACCCCGCGCGCTCACCCTGCATTCCGCCGCCACCGGAGCCGCCCGCCCGACCCGGATCCTCGCGACCCTGAACGGGATCCTGTCGCTGCTTCTCCTCGAGATCCTGCTGTTGATCCAGCAGCATCTCGTCGAACTCGCCCAGGGCGACGCGCAGCCGCCCGTCCAGGGCGGCACGCTGCTCTTCCGGCGTCATGGCTCCGCCACCGGGCGGACCCGGCACGGCCGTCCCGCCACCGGCTTCAGCGGTCTGTCTGCCGCCGGGCGGGGTTCCACCCGAGCCAGAAGAGCCGCCAGCCGTCTGAGCGCCCGGGCTCGCGCCGG
>CAXMOH010000147.1:0-10932 GCA_964194855.1 uncultured Hyphomicrobium sp. | reverse complement strand
GCACCCGGATCCTGCATCTTCATTATGCTATGGCCGCTCGATTCGTATTATCCTTCTCCCCAGTCCGAAGGCGGGGTCGACGGATCCGCCCGGGCCCGGGATGAGCTGAGGAGAAGAGATGATCATCGTCTGCCCGAGTTGCCAGTCGCGCTACCGCTTCGACGAAGCCAAGCTGGGCGACCGGCCCAGCGTCAAGACGCGCTGCGCGAAGTGCAAGGGCACCATCGAGATCCAGAACCCCATCTCCTCGGCCACGATGCCACCGGACATCCCGGCTCCCGAACCCCCGGCTGCGCCTGCACCCCCGGCTGCGCCCGAACCCCCGCCTGCGCCAGCACCCCCGCCGGCACCCGAGCCGCCGCAGGCGCTCGAGCCACCGCCCACCCCCGCGCCGACCGCTCAAAGCACCCAGGAGACGGCGGTCCAGCACGAGTTAACCCCGTCGACGTCTGCGCGAGCAGGCGGCTTGGCCCCGGGTGCGGTCACTGTCACCGGGGGTGATGCACACCAGATGGGGTTGCTGCAGCTCCCCACCGACCGGCGCTTTTCCCTTGCGATCATCCAGGGCCCGGCCACCGGCCAGATATTCCAGATCTCCAAGACCCGCACCGTGATCGGCCGGTCGGGCACCGATATCAACCTCGAAGACCCGGAGGCCTCGCGCCAGCACGCGGCCCTCGAGATCGTCGGTGACATCGCCGTTCTGCGTGACCTCGGCTCGACGAACGGCACGTGGATCGAGCTCGAACGGATCGAGCAGCACCAGCTGTCGAACCAGCAGGAGTTCCGGATCGGGAGCCACGTCGTGATGTTCATCGTCACCGAGGTGGAGTAGCCGCCTGCCCGGCGACGTGGAGGTCGAGGCCTTCCGCGAGGAGGGTCGGCGCCTCGTCGACTGGATCGCCCGCTATCTGGCCGAGGGCGAGCGGTTCCCGGTGCTCTCGCGCGTCCAGCCCGGCGAGCTGAAAGCGGCGCTTCCCGCCGAGGCCCCGGAGCTCGGGGAGTCGCTGGGCACGATCCTCGCCGACGTCGATCGGCAGATCATCCCTGCCATCACCCACTGGAACCACCCCGGCTTCTTCGCCTACTTCTCCGTCAGCTCCTCCGCGCCGGGCATCCTCGCCGAGATGATCTCCGCCACCCTCAACGTCAACGGCATGCTCTGGCGAACCTCGCCGGCCGCGACGGAGCTCGAGACCGTGGCCCTCGGCTGGCTCCGGCAGCTCGTCGGGCTGCCGGAGGGTCTGTTCGGCGTCATCCAGGACACCGCTTCCGCATCGACGCTGGTGGCCCTGGCCGCCGCGCGCGAGGCGGTGCCCGGGCTCGAGGCACGGCGGCGGGGCCTGGTGGGCCAGGCCCGGCTCCGTCTCTATGCGTCCGAACAAGCCCACTCCTCCATCGAGAAAGCGGCCATCGTCCTTGGGGTGGGTCAGGACGGCTATCGGAGAATCCCCGTGGACGGCGCGTTTCAGATGGACGCGGCGGCCCTCGCCAGGGCCGTGGCCGAGGACCGCCGCTCCGGCTGGACACCCTTCGCGGTCACGGCGACCGTGGGAACCACGTCGACCACCAGCGTCGATCCCGTTCCGGCCATCGCCGATGTCTGCGAGCGGGAGGGGCTCTGGCTCCACGTCGACGCGGCCTATGCCGGCGCCGCCGCGGTCCTTCCTGAATGTCGTTTCGTGCTCGAGGGATGCGAGCGAGCCGACTCCATCGTCATCAACCCCCACAAGTGGCTCTTCGTGCCCATCGATCTTTCCGCCCTGTACACCCGCCGGCCCGAGGTCATCCGTTCGGCATTCAGCGTCGTCCCCGAATACCTCCAGACGCCGGAAGACTCTCTGGCGCCGAATCTGATGGACTACGGAGTCAGCCTGGGGCGTCGATTCCGGGCCCTCAAGCTGTGGATGGTCCTGCGCGCCTTCGGCCGCCAGGGCATCGCCGAGCGGATCCGGGAGCACCTGCGGTTGGCTCGTCTCTTCCGCTCCCGGATCGAAGACGACCCGGGCTTCGAGGTCGCTGCCCCGACGCCGCTGTCCGTCGTGTGCTTCCGCGCGTGCTTCCCCGGGCGGAGCGACGAGGAGATCGACCGCCTCAACAGCGAGGTTCTCGAGGCAGTGAACCGGACCGGGGAGGTCTTCCTCTCCCACACCCGTCTTCGAGGCCGAACGACGCTTCGTCTCGCCGTCGGAAACATCCGCACCGAAGAGCGACACGTCGAGCGCGCCTTCGAGCTCCTCCGCGAAGCCGCGGCAGGACTGCGCTAGCGCGAGGCGCCTGGCGTCTCGATCCAGCCCCCGCCGAGGCAGAGGTCGTCGTCGTAGAAAACGACCGCCTGCCCGGGCGTGATGGCCCGCTGCGGCTCGTCGAAGCGCACCTCGGCGCGGCGCCCGGGGAGGGGAGACACGGTGGCGGGCGCCTCGGAGTGCCGGTATCGGATCTGGGCGAGCACGCGGCGGGGCTGGTCGGGCTCGGGAGCCGACAGCCAGTTGACCTCGCGGGCCACGAGGCGATCGCCGAGCAGCGCCTCCTTCTCCCCCACCACGACGGAGCGGTCCTCGGGCTGAACGGCCAGCACGTAGAGCGGACGGGGCGAGGTCAGGCCCAGCCGGCGTCGCTGGCCCACGGTGAACCCGTGAATGCCGCCGTGGCGCCCGAGCTCCCGACCGGCGGTGTCCACGACGGGTCCGTCGCGTCCCTCGGCCGGCGCCTGCCGCTCGATGAAGGCCGCGTAGTCACCGTCCGGGACGAAGCAGATCTCCTGGCTCTCGGCCTTGTCCGCCACCGGCAGATCATGCTCGCGGGCCAGACGCCGCACATCCTCTTTCTGCAGCTCGCCCACCGGGAACAGCGCCAGCCCCAGCTGCTCCTGGGTGAGGCCGAAGAGAAAGTACGACTGGTCCTTGTTGCGGTCGCGCCCGCGGAGGAGGCGGTAGCGACCGCCCTCCCCCTCCCGGTCCTTCCGGGCGTAGTGACCCGTTGCGACTCCCACGGCCCCGAGAGCCCGGGTCTTCTGGACGAGGCTGGCGAACTTCACCTCGGTGTTGCAGCGGGCGCACGGCAGCGGCGTCCGACCCTCCAGGTAGTCGCGCACGAAAGGCACGACGACGCCGTCGTGGAACGAGTCCTCGAGCCCCATGACGTAGTGCGGGATGCCGAGGCGGGCCGCAACCGTCTTCGCATCGTGGAAATCCTCGAGGGCGCAGCAGCGGCCGAACGACGGGCCGGCGCCCTCGGTCATGTCGTGAAGCTGCATCGACACGCCGACGACCTCGCGCCCCTCCTCGGTGAGCAGCGCCGCCGCCACCGAGGAGTCGACGCCTCCGGACATGGCCACCACGACTCGCATCCCTTCAGTATAGATCCGGTGGCGGGTGGCGCTTCAGGACCCGCCGCGCAAGCGCTCGAGCGTCCGGCGGGCGGCCTCCTGCTGGGCCGTTTTCTTCGAGGAGCCCTCTCCCCGGGTGACGAGACCGTCATCGAGCCTGCACTCGATCCGAAACCGGCGCTGATGGCTCGGCCCCGCCTCGGCCGCGACGACGTAGTCGGGCAGGGGTCTCCCCTGTCCCTGGAGCAGCTCCTGAAGGGCGCTCTTGGGGTCCTCGACACCGGCGGCGGCCTCGACGTCGGCGGCAAACTCGTCGCCCACGAAGCGGTGGGCCGCCTCGAAGCCGCCGTCGAGGTAGAGGGCGGCGATCAGCGCCTCGTAGGCGTTCGCCCAGAGCGCGGACTTGCCCCGGCCCCCGGTCTTCTCCTCGCCCCTGCCGAGCAGGAGGAGCTCGGGCAGCCCCAGCGCCTCGGCGCGACCGGCGAGGCCGGGTGCGGAGACCAGTCGGGCCCGGTGCTGGCTCTTGGGCCCCTCGGCCCCGTCGGGATCCCGGTGGTGGATGAGATCGGTCACCACGAGCCCGAGCACGGCGTCCCCGAGAAACTCGAGGGCCTCGTTGTCTTTCCGGCCGTGAGCGGGCTCTTCGTTGGCGCGGCTGGCGTGGGTCAGGGCGCTCTCGAGAAGGCTCCTGTCCGCAAAGCGATACCCGAGGCGTTCCTCGAGCTCGTGGAGGGTCTTCTCTCTCTCGTCGCTCACGAGGGCGACTCTTCCTCGACGACCTTCAGCACCACCATCGTCAGATCGTCGTGAGGCGCCGCTTCCCCGACGAAGCTCTCGACCTCGCCGAGGATTCGTGCCCGGAGCTGCTCGCTGCTCAGCCCTTCGCTCTCCTCGAGGATCCGGCGGAGCCGGGGCTCCCCGAACAGCTCCGCCCCTTCGTTCATCGCCTCGGACAGCCCATCGGTGAAGAAGAGGAAGAAGTCGCCGGACGCGAGCGGGACCTCCTTCTCCTCGAGGATCTCTTCGAACGCTTCGCCCCCGTCGAGACCGAGGCCGAGACCAGGCGGCGTGTAGACGTGCGTGGTGCCGCTGGCGGCCTCCAGGTGGATGAGCGGGTTGTGGCCGGCACGGGCGAAGCGCATGGAGCGCGAAGCCTTGTCCACAACTGCATAGGTCATGGTCACGAAGGTGCGGGAGTCCATGGCGTCGGCCAGGATGTGGTTGGCCTCGACGAGGAGGCGGGCCGGCGAGTCGTGGATCCGGGACAGTGAGAGCACGAGCCCCTTGAGCTCGGCCATGTAGAGCGCTGCCGAGGTCCCCTTGCCGGAGACGTCGGCGACCAGCACCCCCATCCGCGTGTCGCTGAGCGGTAGGACGTCGTAGTAGTCGCCTCCGACCTCTGCCGCCGGGATGCACAGAGCTGCCACCCGGATCCCGGGCAACGCCTTGAGCGTCTTCCCGGGAAGGAGGCTCATCTGGATCTCCCTGGCGATCCGAAGCTCCTCCTCGAGTCTTTCTTTCTCGACCTGCTCGCGGAGCAGGTCCTGGATCCCCCGGGACATGAGGTTGAACGACTCGGCGAGGTCGCCAAGCTGGTCGCGGGAGCGGATCCGGATCGTGTGGGTGAAGTCTCCCTGGCGGAGGCGCTGAGTCCCTACCGAGAGCTCGTGCACACCGCGGGTGATGGATCGGGCGAGCATCAGCCCCAGCATCAGGGCTCCCGCGTACATGACCAGGAACACGACGCCCACGATGCCCATGGCGAACAGGAGAAGATCCGGGAGGGTCGTCGCCCCCGTCTCGCGAGGCAGCAGGCCCGGCGACAGTCTCCGCACGAGGTCGAGGGGTTGGAACTGGAACGTGAGAGGCCTCTCGCTGAAGACGCTGGTCTCCCCCGTTTCCCAGTTCGTGCGCGTGGGGAACGCCACGAACGTCAGGCCGGAGTCGATCGTCCCCGCAGGCGTGATCGGCTCGTGTTCGATCACGACGTGCACCCGGGAATCCTCCGACTCGGGGTCGGGCGACACCCCGGCGGACTCGGTGACGATCAAGACGCGTGGCGGGATGACGTTGGCGCCGGTCCTCTCCTCGAGCCCGGCGAAGAAGTGCTCATCGGCAGGCACGTCGATCAGCAGCGCCGACGAGCCCTCCGCCCAGACGGCCCGGACGACGTTGCCCGTGGGGCCGTTCTCTTCCGGGGCGCGGGGCACGAGGCCGGCGAAGCCAGGGCCCTGCCACCACGACGGCAGCTCTCGCGGCGCGTCTCCGGAGGCTCCGACGACGCGGCCGTCACGCAAGAGAGTCCAGGACATCCCGGGGTGGAGGGCCTCGGCCGGAGCGAGCCTCGCCGGAATCGCCGCCGCCGCACGGGCATCATCCTCGTCGAGATCGGCCAGCGCGCTGCGGGCCGTGGTCCGCAGGACTTCCCCGGCGCGATCGATCTCGCCCGTCACCAGTCGGGAGGCCACGAGGCCCATGAACAGGATGGCGCCAATGCCCAGGAACAGGCTCAGCAGGACGACGGGCACCAGCGCCACGAACAGGTAGGACAAGATCAGCTTCGTCCTGATCCTCCAGAGAAAGTGGGCCGACAGCCAGCGGAGCCCGCGCCAGGTCCCCCAGAGCGCATACATCGCCAGCACGAAGTTGGCGAGACCCAGAAGCGACGCCGGGGCACCGAGCCCGACCAGGCCGAGGAGCCCGTCGAGGAGCCGTACGGCCAGGGCGACGGTGAGGATCCGCCCTCTCCACGTCTCGAGCAGGAAGTGACGGAGCCGCTTCGTCAGCGGAGGAGAGGGGAGGGCGGGCGTCTCGGAGAGGGCGGGGCGCACCATCCGGGCGAATGTAGCACCGCCGCGGGCTCGTTGACAGGGAAAGGCGGCTCTTGCTAGCGTGGTTTTCAGCCATGCTGGCCGCCTGTCTCTTTCTGCTCGTTGCGTCAGGGCCTCAGGACCTGGCGGCCGTTGGCGTGGTCGTCGCCAGCTCCCCCGAACGCTCGGCGGCGATACTGCGCTCCGGCGGTCGAACACGTGTCGTGTCGGTCGGCGACGCCGTCTTCGGCGGCCGCGTCGTGGCCGTGGGGAGACGCTGGGTCATCCTGGACTTCGACGGTGAGCGCGTGGACATCGCCGTTCGAGGCACCGGGCCGGCACGCACTCCCCCGCCACGGATCGCCAGCCTGCCGCCCCGGCCGCCCGCCGTCGAGGAGGCCGCGCCGCGGATCATGAAGCGCGAGGAAGTGCAGAAACGGCTGGCCGGAGAGATGAACCGCATCCTGTCCGAAACGGCGATAAGACCCTTCACGGAGGATGGCCGGGTGGTCGGCGTGCGGCTCACCCGGGTCGCCCAGGACAGCCTTCTGACCGAGGCCGGGCTGCGCTCGGGCGACGTGCTCACCAGCATCAACGGGACCGAGATCGATGGGATGGCCACGCTCATCGCCCTGTGGCCGCGCCTCCAGGGAGCATCATCGCTGCAGGCTCACGGCTTGCGCGACGGACGCCCCTTCTCGATCTCGCTCAGCCTGCAGTAGTGCTCCAAACGGCCCGGGCGCGTGAGGGAGGGACGGCCCTCCTGATCGTTGCGCTTCTGGCGCTCCCGGCGGCGGCCCGGGGATGGGGCGACGAGGTCCACCGGCTCGTCAACGAAAAAGCAACGGGCACCCTGCCGGCGCCGCTTCGAGAGCTCTTCGCGGGCAACGTCGCGTTCCTGCGCGCTCACTCCGTCGACCCGGACCTCTGGCGGGCTCACCGCCCGGACGAGGACCGGAACCACTCCCTGGACATCGCCGGATTCGACGATCTCGTATCCGGCGAGGTGCCCCGCTCCGAGAGGGCGCACCTGTCGCGCCATGGCCCCGATGCCGTGGAGCGGGGCCGGCTTCCCTGGCGCATCGCAGAGGTGCACGGCGAGCTCGTCGCCGCCTTCCGCGCCCGCGACGAGAGACGAGTGCTCGAGCGGGCCGCCGTTCTCGGGCACTACGCCGCCGATGCCTGGGCTCCGCTCCCCGCCGCCATCGACGGCGACGGCCTCGGGGGCGTCCACGCACGGCTGGAGACGGAGCTGTTCGTGCGGTTCGAGCGTCAGATCGAGCCACTGGTCACTCCCGGGCCGGCCGAGGCGTCCGGTGATCCCGTGGCGGCGACCCTGATGGCCCTTCGGGACTCGCTCGCCCGGGCCCCGGCGGTCCTCGAGGCGGACCGCGGCGCGGCCGGGGAACGAGATTTCGTGGAGACCGACGCCGACGACCGCCATGACGACGGCTACTACTCGCGGCTGTTCGAGCACGAAGGCGAGCGATATGCGGCACGGCTTGCCGCGGCAGCCGAGGCGGTCGGCGCCCTCTGGCTCTCGGCATGGCAGGAGGCGGGCCGAGCGAAGCTCGACTGGTCCTTCCGCGCGTCACCCGTGCGCGGTCACTCGCGGCTGGTGGTGGCGGTCCTCGAGGGCGCGGGAGCGGAGCTCGTCAGCCAGGCCGTCGACCGGGGCGCCATGCCCCACCTCGACGCGCTCCGTCGGGAGGGATCCTTCGGCCGCATTCGGCCTCCCTTTCCGGCGCGCCCCGCGGCAGCCCAGGCGACCCTCTGGACAGGGGCGTGGCCCGCCACTCACGGGGTCGTGGGCGACGGGGCCCCGAGAGCGGCCGGGACCGTTCTCGAGACGACGCCCGGCAACCGCTCGAGCGCACTCGGCGCCGAGCCGCTGTGGGTGACGACGGCCCGCGAGGGGGTGCCGACGATCGTCGTCGGCGTCTCTCAGTCCGCCCCGTTCGGTCCTTTCCTGGGCGAGAAGCGCCACGGTGGCGACTTCGGACGACACCTCGTCCTGCTCGCGCCCGCGGGCGTCGGCATCTCCACGGCTGTTCTGACCGGCCAGGATCTGGCCCGCCGGCCAGCCGCGTCGTGGACCGGGGGCGAATCAGGTTCCGCGGCGCTCGAAGTCGACATCCCGGTGGCCGAGGGGACGCTCCCGGGGCTTCTCTTCGACGATCCCGACGACCCGGCGAGCGGTCTGGACACTCTCGCCCTGTCGGCGTCCCGCGACCTCTCGGCGGCAGTCCGCTTGAAGCCTGTTCCGGCAGGTCGGGACGAAGACGCGTCCCGGGCGATACCCTTCCACACGGCGAAGGGAGCGGCCTTCGTCCACTTCCGCCTCTTCTCGCTCTCACCCGATGGGCGGGAGATCGTCCTGTGGCACTCCAGCGGCGCCCGTACGGTCGCCAGCCGGCCACGTGTCCAGGCCGCCGCGTCCGCCGAAGAGGGTCTCCTGGACGGAGGTGCCCACCACCTCTACACCGAAGGACGTTTCGGCGCGTTGCTGTGGAATGGCGGCGACGGCACCGCCGAGCGGCGCTACCTCGAAACGGTCCGGATCGCCGTGCGACAGCACGTCCGTCTCGCCTCCTTCGTTCTGGACCGCACTCGCTGGGGCGTCACCATGCTCGCGCTTCCCTTTCCGGCCGAGGCATTGGGCCTCTGGATGGGACGGCTCGATCCGACCCGGCCGGACCACGACCCGGCGATGGCCGTGCGCTTGCGACTGTTCCTGGACGACGCGCTGCGCCTGGCGGACACGTGGGTCGGCGAGATCGCCCGACGGGTCCCCTCGGACGGCGCCCTGGCCGTCGTGGGCGACCGGGGCCTGGCGGGGGTCGACCGGGTGGCGAGACCGAACGTCGCCCTCGAGGCGGCGGGGCTCCTGAAGACCCGGGACGACGGGACCATCGACCTCTCCCAAACGAGGGTCGTGTACGCTCCTGCCAACGGGGGATTCCTGGTGGTCAATCGCGACTCGCGACCGGACGGCATACAACCTCGCAGGGGCGAGCCGCTCCTCCGCGCCAGCTCCATCGGCGCGACACGCGAGATCCGCGATCCGTCCACCGGTGAGAAGGTGATCGCGGAGCTCCTCATGCCGGACGGACGGGGCGCCCCCCCCGGGATCGGCGGAGCCAACGGCGGCTTTCTCTACCTGCGGCCCGCGCCCGGCGTCGTGCTGTCGCCCGAGACGAGCGGACCGGCGGTGGGCCCGGTGGAGGCGAGGGGAGACGCTTTCGATCCCGGCCTGGCGTCGGCCGCCGGCCTTCTCGTCCTCGACGGCCACGGCGTAGCCGGGGGGCGCAGCCTGGGCGAGGTCAGGAGCATCGACGTGGCTCCGACCCTCGCCTGGCTGCTCGGCATCCCGGCGCCGAAGCAGGCCCAGGGAAAGCGAATCGAACGCGCGCTCGCTCCGGAGTCGGCCCAAAGCGATTCTGAACGAGCGCAATGAAATCGTAATCGAGGTGATCTAGATCATGGGCTTCGCCACAGACTGCATCCACGCAGGACAGCAGCCGGATCCGACGACCGGAGCGATCACCGTCCCGATCTATCAGACTTCGACCTACGTCCAGGACGGGCTGGGTCGGCACAAGGGATTCGAGTACGCGCGCACCCACAACCTCACCCGGCGCTCTCTCGAGAAGAACCTCGCCGCGCTCGAGGGCGGCACGGACGCCTACTGCTTCGCCTCGGGCATGGCTGCGACCCAGGCGGTTCTCACGTTCGTCAAGCCGGGACAGCGAGTGGCGGTCTCCGACAACGTCTACGGCGGCACCCACCGGTTCTTCACGCGGATTCTCGCGGAGTACGGCATCGAGTTCACGTTCCTGGATGCGACCGACCCCGGCGGTTTCGCTGCCGCCGCAGGCCCGTTCGACCTCCTCTGGATCGAGACCCCCACGAACCCGTTGATGAAGATCTGCGACATTGCGGCTCTCGCCGGGATCGCCCACGGACAAGGGGCTCTGCTGGCCGTCGACAACACGTTCATGAGCCCCTATTTCCAGAAACCGCTCGGGCTGGGCGCCGACATCGTCGTCCACTCGACGACGAAGTTCCTGAACGGGCACTCGGACAGCGTGGGTGGGGTCGCCGTGGTCAGGGACGAGGCCCACGCCGAGCGCCTCCGGTTCGTCCAGAACGCCGCCGGTGCCATCTTGTCCCCGTTCGACTCCTGGCTCGTCCTCCGCGGCACGAAAACCCTCCACCTGCGGATGCCGCGGCACGAGGAGAACGCCTGTGCGGTTGCACCGTTCCTCTACCAGCACCCGAAGGTCGGAGCCGTCTACTGGCCCGGTCTGCCCGGGCACCCCAACCACGATGTGCACCGGAAGCAGGCAAGCGGGTTCGGGGCCCTCATCTCCTTCGATCTGGGGGCGCTCGCTGCAGCGAAGCGTTTTCTCGAGAGCCTGGAGCTGTGCGCCCTCGGCGAGAGCCTGGGCGGAGTCGAGACGCTCATCTCCCACCCGGCCACGATGACCCACGCGGGCTACACACAGCAGGAGCGCGACACGCTGGGTATCACCGACGGTCTCGTGCGGATCAGCGTCGGCTGCGAGGACGCGGACGACCTGGTGGCCGATCTCGAGCAGGCACTGCGCGCCGTCTGAGGATCGCCGAGCCCTAGTCGTCGCGCGCAGGCTGCCGGCGCCGAACTCTTCAAGCAGGCGGAGGTCGATCCGGCCGCGGTCAATCAGACGGAGCCTCAGCCGGCTGTTGATCCACCGACGCTCCCGTCGATCCAGTCCAGATACGGCGCGTGGCCCTGCTCGATCGAGAGCGCGA
>CAXMOH010000146.1:0-5475 GCA_964194855.1 uncultured Hyphomicrobium sp. | reverse complement strand
TTCTTGAGCGGGGCCTCGCTCATCGGGGCCCTCCCGTCTCGTCGGGCCCCCAGAGCCAGGCCGCCCCGCGCACCCCGCTCGAGTCGCCGTGCACGGGAGGACGGAGCGCGGTGTCGACGCGGTCCGAAAACGCCCACTCCTGCCACAGCCTGGGGACCGTCTCGTAGAGCCTCGAGATCCGTGACACTCCTCCACCCAGGACCACGACGTCGGGGTCGAGGATGTTGAGCACGACCGCCAGGGCACGGGCCATGCGATCCTCGTAACGCCCAAGAGCCGCGTCGGCCTCCGCCTCGCCCCCCTCCGCCCGGGTCACGATCTCCGGGCCGTCGACCTCGTCTCCGGTCTCCTCGCGATAGTCCCGTGCCAGCCCCGTGCCGGAGAGAAAGGTCTCGACGCAACCCGTCTTGCCGCAGTAGCACGACGGCCCCGGCCATTCTCCCTCTCGCGGCCACGGGAGGGGGTTGTGGCCCCACTCCCCACCGATGGCGTTGTGTCCGGAGAGGGCCCGGCGGTCCACGACGACGCCACCCCCGGTGCCCGTACCCACGATGACGCCGAAGACGATGTGTGCGCCGGCCGCGGCGCCGTCCACTGCCTCGGAGAGGGCGAAACAGTTCGCGTCGTTGGCGAAGCGCACCGGCCGTCCGAGCAGAGTCGACAGATCCCGGTCGAAGGCGCGGTCGATCATCCAGGTCGAGTTGGCATTCTTGACCAGGCCGGTGGCGGGGGAGAGAGAGCCCGGCATGCCGATCCCCACCGAGCCTCGCTCGCCCGTCTCTGTCTCGATGGCGTCGACGAGGCTGGCGATCCCCTGGAGCGTGGCGTCGTAGTCGTGACGTGGGGTGGGCACGCGCTGGCGGGCGAGGACCTTGCCGTCATCGTCGAGGCCGATCGCCTCGATCTTCGTGCCGCCCAGGTCCACGCCGATGCGCATGCCCGGGATTGTCTCCGCTCCTCAGGACCCGTGCAAGACCGCGCCACTCCACGCCGCGTAGGTGGCGCTCTGGTAGGATTCACCGAGTCCAATGAGGTGCAAACGATGACAACTTCCTTTTTTCGTACGTTCTGTCTCCCATCGCTTCTCTTGATCGGGTTGGTGGCGGTCGATGCTCGAGCTGCCGGAGAGGACTGGATCTCGCTGTTCGATGGAAAGACCATGGACGGGTGGGAGAAGGTCGGCAAAGCGGAAAGCGTGTGGGAGGTCGAGGACGGCGCGCTGTGTGGCTCGGGGGCCGCGTCGATGCTGGTCTCCACGAAAGGACCCTACAAGAACTTTCGCTATCGGGCCGAGGTCAAGATCAACGACGGTGGGAACTCCGGTCTGTACTTCCGTACGACTCGCAAGCCGGGATTCGCCGACGGCTATGAAGCTCAGATCGATAGCACGCACCGCGATCCGATCCGGACCGGATCTCTCTATGGAATGTGCCACGTCTACGAGAGGCTCGTCGAGCCGGACACCTGGTTCGAGTACGAGATCGAGGTGCGCGATGACATCTGGCGCAGCCGGAAGGTCACGCGCATCAAGGTCACCGTCGACGGCAACGAGCTCTACGAGTATCTCGACTTTGCTCTGACGTTCGAGAAAGGGCACTTTGCCTACCAACAGCACGACCCCGGGAGCAAGGTCTGCATTCGAAGAGTCGAAGTCCAGCCGTTGGACGAGTGAGTGACTTTGATGGTCGGATTCACCCGAGCCCACATCCGGGGTTTCGCGGTTCTCTTCCTGGCGACGGCTGGCTCGCAGGCGCTGTCCGAGGAGCACGTCCACAACGTCCAGGGATCCTACGAGACCGCTGCTCACGACGCGACACCCTCGCCCATTCCCGATCGGATCGTTCTGACGTGGCAGACCGACCCCGCCACGTCTCAAGCCGTCACCTGGCGAACCGACACGACCGTGGCCCACGGGATCGTCGAGATCGCTCCGGCCGACGCCTCTCCCCGATTCATGCTCGACGCCGAGTCTCTTGACGCCGAAACCGAGCGCGTCGAAACCGACAGCGGGCCGGCCCACTTCCACTCCGCAAACGCACAGGGGCTCAGGCCGGGAGCTCGATACGCCTATCGTGTCGGGTTCGGGGAGGTGTGGAGCGAGTGGTTTCATTTCCGCACCGCGAGCGACAGGCCCGAACCCTTCTCCTTCATCTATTTCGGAGACGCCCAGAACAATCTCCTCTCTCTCTGGTCCCGAACCCTCCGCTCGGCCTACTCGGATGCGCCCGGGGCCGCCTTCATGATCCACGCGGGCGACCTGACCAACCGCGCCAACCGGGACACGGAGTGGGGCGAGTGGTTCGAGGCGGGCGACTGGATTCAAGCGATGGTGCCCAGCGTCCCCACACCCGGAAACCACGAGTACCCGAAGGACGAGAACGGGCAGAGGCGCCTGTCGAGTCTCTGGAGACCCCATTTCAGCCTGCCGGCCGGGGACATCGAGGGCCTGGAAGAGACGGTCTACTTCGTGGACTACCAGGGCGCACGGATCATCTCCCTGAACTCCAACGAGAGACTGGACGAGCAGGCCGAGTGGCTCGACCGCACCCTGGAGTCCAATCCTCATCGATGGAGCGTCGTCACCTTTCACCATCCTGTCTTCTCCACCGCCCAGGGCCGCGACAACGACGTCCTTCGCGGCCTGTGGAAGCCCATCTTCGACCGCCATCGCGTCGATCTCGTCCTCACGGGCCACGATCACACCTACGGTCGTGGCCGCAACCTGCCCGTGGGGATCAACGAGGTGGAGGCCGGCACGGGGACCGTCTACGTGGTCTCGGTCAGCGGGCCCAAGATGTACGTCCTGGGCGACGAGCCCTGGTGGGACCGGGCTGCCGAGAACACCCAGCTCTACCAGATCATCTCGATCGACGGCGACACCCTTCGATACGAGGCCCGAACGGCCGTCGGCGAGCTCTACGATGCCTTCGAGCTCGCCAGGCGCGAGGGGCTCCCCAACCGGTTGATCGACGGAACGCCCCGTGAGCGACGCCACGACAACACCATCGGGGGCAGGGAGTAGGCCGCCTCGATCTTCGTGCCGCCGAGACCCACGCCGATCCGCATGCACGAGATTCTCGCCGGTGACCCGGCGGCGGTTCGAGCAGATGGCGCCGCGGCGTGAGAGTGCGTCCGGAGAAGCGCGTTGATATACCATCTGGGACGTCGTCCCGGGCGCTTGGCTCGCGGACACGACCGATCTCCCACGGAGGCCTGAATTGGACGAGCCTGCCGTAGTCAACTACGGCCCGGAGCCCGGCGCGGTCGAGTTGCGAGATGTCGCTGTCCCCTCACCCGAGGAGGACGAGGTCCTCCTGAACGTGGGGGCGGTGAGCGTGTGCGGCAGCGACGTCCACCAGTGGCAGGCGCTCAACAGCTGGCCGGTGCGCCACCCGGTCGTCCTGGGCCACGAGTTCTGCGGGACCATCCGCGAGGTCGGTCGGCGTGTGAAGGGCTTCTCGCCGGGTGATCGGGTGGCCTGCGAGACCCACGCCATCGTCGACCCCGACGGGCCCCTGGCCCGGGCGGGCCTCTACCAGCTCGACCCGGGCCGGCGCGGGTACGGCGCCACCGTCGACGGCGCGATGCGCCCGACGATGCCGGTTCCGGCTCGCATCCTCCACCACCTGCCCGACCACCTCTCCACCGAGCACGCCGCCCTGACCGAGCCCTGCTGCGTCGCGTACAGCGCGGTGGCCGTCAACAGCGACGTCAAGCCCGGGGACCGCATCGTCGTCCTGGGGCCCGGTCCGATCGGGATCCTGTGTGCAGCCCTGGCCCGCCTTCGGGGGGCCGAGGTGGCGCTGGCCGGCCTCGAGCAGGACGCGCGCCGTCTCGAGGTGGCCTCCGCATACGGCTGCCAGCGTTTCACCAGCGGGAGTGAGGCGCTGAGCGCCTGGGCGCGCGAGCGGGACGGGGCCGGGGTCGACGGGGTGGTCGACGCCTCGGGTCATTCTGCGGCGCTGGCTGACGCGATGGAGCTCGTTCGACCCGCCGGCTTCATCACCAAGGTGGGCTGGGGCTCCCAGCCCCTGGGCTTCTCCCTCGACCCCATCGTCCAGAAGGCGGTTCGGCTGCAGGGCAGCTTCAGCCACAACTGGCCCGTGTGGGAACGTGTGATCGCGCTCCTCGGCTCCGGCGCCATCGACGTCGCGCCGCTCATCGGAGGCGTCTGGCCGCTTCAGCAGTGGCACGAGGCCTTCGAGCAGATGGAGAGCGGCGCCATCGTGAAGGCCGTGCTGACCGCAGAGGAGAAATGAGAACCGTGTCCGACAACGTCGCCACCCAGGTCTCCCTCGACCTCACGACGATCGCCGAAGCCCTGGAGACGGCCCGTGGCGCCCGCCGGGCGGGCATCGACTGGCTGGAGGCGGGAACGCCGCTCATCCTCGGCGAAGGACTTCACGCCGTGCGGGCCCTCCGAGAGGAGTTCGCCGACGTTCCCATCGTGGCCGACCTCAAGACCATGGACGGCGCGGGGCTGGAGGCCGAGATGATGCTCGGAGCCGGCGCGACCCACGTCGTCGTCATGAGCCGGGCTCACTGGGCGTCGGTGAAGGAGATGGTCAAGGTGGCCCACGGCATGGGCGGCGCGGTGATGGCGGACGTCCTGGGCGCCGAGGACAAGGCCGGCGACGCCAAGGCCATGCAGGACCTGGGTGTGGACTGGGTCATCGTGCACACCGGCTTCGACGAGCGACGCTACGTCTCCGGGGTCTCGCCCCTCGACGACATCGACGCCGTGGTCGCCGCGGTCGATCTTCCCGTGCAGGCGGTCGGGGGGTTGTCGATCGACCAGGCCCTCGAGACCGTCCGCCGCGGGGCCCGTTCGGTGGTGATCGGGGCTCCCCTCGCCATCCAGGCCGATCGCTTCGCCACCGGGGACGAGTTCGAGGAGATCCTGCGCGACGTCGTGACACGGGTGCGCGCGCTCGAGGAGTCCACGTCATGAGGCTGAAGAACAAGGTCGTCGTCGTCACCGGCAGCACGAGCGGCATCGGGGAGGCCATTGCCCGGCGCTGCGTGGCCGAAGGGGCCAGCGTGCTGGTCCACGGCCTCGAGCGGGACCTGGCGGAGAAGGTGGCGAGCTCCCTGGGAAAAGCGGCCGCTCTCCATGTCGACGACCTGGAGGACCCCGAGGCGGCGCCTCGGGTCATCCAGGCCGCGGTCGAGGCCTTCGGTCGGGTCGATGCCCTCGTCAACAACGCCGGACGTGTCCAGCGTGGAACCATCGAGACCACGGACGCCGCGGCCTGGGACGAGGTCCTTGCGGTCAACGTCCGGGCCCCGCTCCTTCTGATCCGCGCGGCACTGGCGGAGCTGGAGCGAAATCAGGGCGCGGTGCTCAACATCGGCAGCGTCAACGCGTACTGCGGCGAGCAAACGTTCGTCGCGTACAGCGCCAGCAAGGGCGCCCTCATGACACTGACCCGCAACCTCGGCGACACCCTGCACCGTGAGCGGGGCATCCGGGTC
>CAXMOH010000145.1:0-3589 GCA_964194855.1 uncultured Hyphomicrobium sp. | reverse complement strand
TATTCGCCGGTCGTGTTGACGACGTTCAGCAGCACGAGGAAACCGGCGATCAGCATGAGATAGCGGCTTTGGAACACGAGAGCGAACCCACCGCCACGCTTCAAGCTCTCGCCCCCTGACGCCGCGCTCCCCGCACCGACGAGGCGACGGTTTGCGGCACCGTAGAGTCCGAGGAGAACCAGGAGCAGCACGGCCGCGAGCTGCATCATGGAATAGGGACCGACGCCGGACTCGAACATCCACTCCGCCAGGGCGGCGCCCAGCGGCGCGCCTGCGGTCGACCCGATGGCGATCAAGGCGAAGAGGCGATTGCCTGCTTCCCGGCTGTAGAGATCGTTCGCGTACGACCAGAACTTCGCGATCATCGTCAGGCTGAAGATCCCCACCCAGACGAAGAAAACGAGCCCGATGTGCGGCAGACCCGCCTGGCCGGCCAGGAAGAAGAGCTGGATGCCGCCGAGGAAGAAGAGGATCACGGCCAGGATGAGCTTCTGGCGAGGGAGCCTCGAGGCCACCCACGCATAGAGGGGGACGTACCCCATCAGGACGAGGGCCTGGAGCGCGGAGGCGTAGGACTTGAGCTCGGCGCTACCCTCCGAAAGGATCAGAGGCTCCCGGACCGTCTTGAGAATGTAGTAGGCGATGAGCAGGGCGAAGATGTTGAGGAACATCAGGACGACGCCGAGCCCCTCGCCCGCACGCACGTCGCCGAACACACGCAGTGCACGGTCGAGGGCGCTGGGCGGCGGCGCGGGCTGGCTGACGTCCTCAGACATGGTGTTCTCCTCGTGTCGAGAGATGCTTCATCGCCCGTTGACGACAAGAGCCCCTCAGCATGACCGTCAGGTGCGCTAGAAGCCGAACCCGGAAACGAAGTAGAAGCGTATCCCGTCTTCTTCCTGGGCCTTTGCGACCCCGGTCCAGAATACGACCGGTGAGCCCGCCACCTCGAAGGCCACGCCGCCCCCGTACGAGGGGTGCCAGTCTTCGGACTCTTCGCCCTCGAACCAGACGCGACCCACATCGGCGAGTCCGAAGGCCCACAGGCGACCCGGGATGACCGGCGTCGAGTCGACGATGCGCAGGCGGGCCTCGAAGTTGGCGTAGAACGACGAGTCGCCGGCAAACCGCTGCTCACGGAAGCCGCGGTTGCTGTCCGCTCCGCCGATGAAAGCCGCCGCGTACCACGGGTACGTGCCAATCGTCTGCCGGCCTCCGACCCGAGCCGCCAGCACGATGCGCTCCGTGCGGCCGAGACCGAGATACCCGGCGACGTTCCCCTCGATCGCCCCGAACGCTTCCTCGACGTCCCAGACCTTGGGAAAATAGCCGGCCCCGGCTGCGAGGCGCAGGCCCGTGTAGCGCTTGCCAGTCGTCGTCTCCTCACCCTCCTCGGCTCCGCCACCCATCAAGGACTGCATTCCTCCGCGCTTGAGCCCCCGGGTGTCCCACTCCAGCGCCGTCAGCAGGTTGAGCTGACCGAACTCCCCGAAGCCATAGGGCTGGACCAGGTCGATGAACGTCTCCCCGTCGCTGTCGGTCGTGTACTGAACTCCGGCTCCGAAGAGGATCTCGAAGTGGCGCCCGGGCGACCAATTGACGGTCGGGGTGAAGCGATACAGGGTCTGGTTGACCCTGAAGAACTCGTCGTTTTCGATGTCGGGCGTTTCGTTCCCGAAGCCGAAGAAGTTGAGCCGGTCGATCCCCGAGGCCAGGACCCGCGCCTCGGCGTAGAGGTTGGAGTTCTTCTGCCGGAAGGAGCCGTGGTATTGGAAGCGGACGGCCTTCCGGGTGGTCGAGTAGCCGAGAAAGACCTGCTGAGAGCTGGCATACGGATACTTGCGGAAACCGTACGCGGTGCGTCTGAGGCCGGCTCCCGCAAAGAGCCCGAGATCCGGGGTCCAGTACCCAAGCACCTGCGTCATCCACACCCGGTTGTAGTCCCGGGGCTCGACCCAGGCGGCCTTCAGGTCCGGCTGTGGGTTTGTCCAGGGGCGATCATCTTCCTTCGTTCCCTGGCCCTTGATGACCTCGTTGTTGCCCTCCGAGTCGTCGAATCGGGTTCGTCCACTCCGGCTGTCGTCCAGAACGTCGTCGCCCGGCCCACCGATCACCTGAACGGTGACCGCGCCGTTGGCAGGCCCCTCCGACTCGACCCGATCGTTGCCCCCGTGGAGGTAGACGCGCACGCTCCGCGTCTCGTCCCCCTCGAAGCGGCGACGGAAGTAGGGAGCCGCGTCGGCCTCGGCGAGGCCCAGCGTGATCTCCACCGCACCGTCGTCCGAGCGCTGGATGTGCGCCACCTCGTCTTTGTGCGAGCCGTGGATGTTGACCTCCCCGGCGAGGAAGCGGTAGTAGTCTTCCGCCGCCCGGGGGATATCGTCCCGGCGGCTCTTCAGCTTCCGGGCCAGCCACTCCCCGTTGAGCGCATACCATTCCGGCGGCAGCGCGTTGACCGCGGTGTCGATCACCTCGTCGGTCAGCAGGCCCTGGACGAACCGCGCCGCCTCGGCGAAGTCCTCCCTCGAGCGATCCGACAACAGCCAGCGGTCCACGTCCGCGCCGTTGCGAACCGCCCCCTCCATCCCGGCGATCTTGTCGCCAAAGCTCAGGAGGATGGGCACCTGCGCGCGGGCGAGAGCGATGACCAGTCCGCCGTAGTTCGAGAAGGTCTGGTCGGGGTCCTCGGGGATGGCGATCCATCGAGCCTCGTCCGGAATCCACGCCCATCGCCACTGGCTGCGGTGCCGATCCCAGTTGCCCGTCCACAGGTCGACGATCCGCGCCCGGAGAAAGGCCGCGCTGTCGATCCGATTCTCGGGCCCTTCGCGCCAGCGGTCCCAGAGCTCCTGGCTGGAGATGATCTCGGTGGCCCCCT
This sequence comes from uncultured Hyphomicrobium sp., assembly GCA_964194855.1. Taxonomy (GTDB): domain Bacteria; phylum Acidobacteriota; class Vicinamibacteria; order Fen-336; family Fen-336; genus JAJDNS01. The sequence goes on along the minus strand of CAXMOH010000145.1, from coordinate 711 downwards.
TGAACCCCGGGATGCCGTCGTGGGCCGGCAGGGGGTACTCGCCGAAGCTCCCCACGGAGCCGGCAAACAGCTCCCGGTGCGCCCCGAGTGCCGGATCGTCCGGCATCACGACGAGCCTCTGGGAGGTGTACGGGAAGTAGCCGACCTGATCCAGCAGGCTCATCAGCACCGGCCACGCGCCGGGGTGGCTGGCCGCGGTCTGATCCCTGACCAGGTCTGCCACCACCGTGTCCCGCCACTCCTTGGGGAGAAGCCGGGTGGGATCCTTGTCGATCCACCGGAACGTGTAGGACCGCCCGTCCGCCCCGGTAAGGGCCAGGCCGGGTGTCTGCATCCCGCCGACCTGGCGCAGGACGGTCAGCCCGCCCGCTTCCTTCGACAGATCGAGCACCTCGAGCTCGATCGGGGTGGTCCAGAGGTCGCGGTAGCCCTTCCCTGCCCAGAATTTGTAGACCCCCGAAGCCTCGTACTCGGGATTGGGGGCGATCCTGCGGGTCTCGGGTTGCCCGGGGGTCGCGACGGCCGTCAGGACGAGGAGCATTCCCAGGGCCGTGACGCGGCCTATGGGGATCGGGCTATGGATTTTCAAGAGTCCCCTCCCATGCAAAGGGCCAACAGACTCTCGGGTGCTCGACGGGCGTATGCCATTCTCCCCATCCCGGGAGGGCAGGCGCAACCCTGCAGGCTCCCGCCGCGCTCGAACGGCCTCGT
>CAXMOH010000144.1:0-4920 GCA_964194855.1 uncultured Hyphomicrobium sp. | reverse complement strand
CGCAGCGCCCCGAGGGAGTCCTCGATGACGTGACCGCCCTCGGCGCCGAGCAGCGACGCGATCTTGCTCTCCTTCATGATGCGTTCGACGTCGGCCGCGGTCGTCGCCAGGGCCAGGTCCTCCGGGTAGCGATCGATCAGCCGCCGGGCCAGGTCGATCTGCTCGAGCTGGTGGCGGGCGGCCCCCCCCCCGAGGTCGGCTGGCACGTAGACCGACCAGAACTGCCCGCCCACTCCGCCGGCGCGGAGGCGCTCGAGGTCGGTGTCGCCGCTGGTCGGCTGCCCGAGGTCGTAGGCCTCGAGATCCCCGATCGGCCCGGTCTTCCCGCGGATTGTCCACGGGAGGTCGTTGTGTCCATCGAGAACCGGGTGCCGGCTCAGGAGCCGCCGAGCCCGCTCGAGATCCGGATCCTGGGCATGAGCGGAACAATTTTGAAAAAGAAAAGCAAAAATTCCAAGGAACGTAAGAGCGCCGAGCAACGTCCTATTCACTTGAGGGGAACCTCCCGGATGGGACGCAGTGTGCATCGAGCGTCCAAACTCGTGGATGATTGTCGGCCCCGGACCGGAACGGGGTGCACTGCATGGCGGAATCGAGCTCGGAGGCGCGCGAGGGCGGCGTGGTCCACGTCGTCCGCTTTGGCGCCTTCGAAATGGACGTCAAGAGCGGCGAGCTGCGCCGTAACGGAGGCCTCGTTCGCCTCCAGCCCCAGCCCTTCAAGGTCCTGGCCCTGCTCGTCGACCAGCCCGGGCGGGTCGTCACTCGCGAAGAGATCCAGTCCGCGGTCTGGCCCGCCGGGACCTTCGTCGATTTCGAGCAATCGCTGAACTTCTGCATTCGCCAGATCCGTTCCGCCCTCGGCGACAGCGCCCTGCACCCTCGCTACGTCGAGACCCTGCCGCGCCGGGGCTATCGTTGGGTGGGCGGCTCCGTGGAGAGGGCGCTGCCGCCCGCTACGGTACACGACTGGCCACGACCCGTCGCGGAAGGCCAGTCGAGCGACAGCGGCGCTGCCGCCGGGGAAGCCCCGATGGCGGCGCCTGGAGCTGCCGTCGAGCCGCGCTGGAGCACGGTGGCGCTGGTGCTCGCCGCCGCCGCTGTTTTCCTGAGCGCTCTGGCGTTTGCCTATCGTCTCGGTGGTCTCCCGCAGAGCGAGCCCCGGCGTCCCAGCTTCCAGAGGATCACATTTCATCGGGGTGCCGTCACCTCGGCTCGGTTCGGCCCGGAGCATCAGGTCGTTTACGTCGCGTCGTGGGAAGGCCGCCCCCGGGACATGCAGCTCGTGAACAGTGGCGCCCGCGAAAGCCGTTCGCTCGGCATCGCCGATTCCCGCATCGTGGCGGCCTCCGATTCGGAGGTCGCCTTTCTCCGGCGCCGGGTCCTGGCTCGGGCACCTCTGGCCGGCGGGCCGCCGCGGGAGGTCTCCCGAGGCATCCGAGCGGCCGACTGGACGGCCGACGCATCGGAGTTCGCGGTGGTGCGCGTCGAGGAGAACCGTTTCCGACTCGAGTACCCGATCGGTCGTTCCCTCGGCGAGACGAACGACGTGAGTCGTCTCCGCCTCTCCCCGGACGGCGCGCTGCTGGCCCTGGCGGAGCACCTGATGTTCGGAGACGATCGCGGACAGGTCGTCATCATGAATCGCGCCGGCGAGCGCCTGGCGGTCTCGGGCCCCTGGGGCAGCCTCGACGGGCTGGCATGGTCGCCGGCCGGCGACGAGGTCTGGTTCACCGCTGCCCGTGTGGGAGTGAAGAGCGAGCTCCATGCCCTCGCGCGAGACGGGCGGGTCCGACACATCCACGCGGCCATGGGCCGGCTCGTGCTGCACGACATTGCTCCCGACGGCCGGATTCTCCTGGAGCGCACCGGGACCGGAGGCGAGACGTTCCTGGGTCGCAGCGGTCAGGAGGAGCTGCACGAGCTCACCTGGCTCGACGTCTCCGGCGCCGAGGGGCTGTCGGCCGACGGGAGCCAGGTTCTCCTCGTCGAGAGCGGTGACGGAGGCGGTCCGGACTACACGTCCTACCTGCGGTCCACAGACGGCTCGCTGCCGATGCGACTGGGCCCCGGGCGGGGGACCAGCCTCTCCATCGACGGGAAGTGGGCCCTCATGATTCCGGTGAGAACGCCCGACCACGTTCGGGTCGTGCCCACCGGCGCCGGCGAGTCCCGCCAGTTCCGGATCTCCGGAGCCGCGACGCACGAGATGGCCGGGTGGCTTCCGGATGGCAAGACGATCTACGTCTCCACCCGGGACTCGTCCGGCCGATGGGCCGCCTGGCTCGTCGATGCGGCGAGCGGGGAGTCGCGACCGCTGCCGCTGCCCGATGGGGTCGTCCTGTACGCCAACACGTTCTCACCGGACGGAACCCGCTTCGTGGCCCGGTGCCCCCAGGGCGAGGCCCACTGCGTGTACTCCACAACCGGCAGCGATCCCGTCCCGCTCGCCGGGGCCGAGCCCGAATGGCAGGCCGTGGCCTGGGACGAGCACGACCGGGTCTATTTCCGAGACCGGATAGTCCAGACGCCCGAGGCCCTCTGGCGTGTGGACATGGCGACGGGCCGAAGCGAGCACGTCGCCGATCTGGCTCCCCCTGACCGCTCCGGTGTGCTGGGCCTCACGAGAGTGACGGTGGCCCACTCGGGCGAGGCCTGGGCCTTCTCACTGATCCGGCGCTTGTCCGACTTGTACGTGGTGACGAATCTGCCCTGAGCCGGGCCATCCAGTTCTCCCGACAGGCTCCCGCCCCAGCCTCAGGCATCGTCCCAACCCAGTCGTTCTCCGTGACTTCGCCCCTCATCCGGGCCTCTCTCCCTCCTCCCGCCAACTCACGCAACACTGCACCCCATCCGAGCGTCTCCCGGAGTGACACGTCGTGCGTCGTGTCGAGCGTTCCGCCCTCGGGGAGGTGGATCGCGGGGGGGCGAGAGGAGGGCCCGTGTCGCCACGAGGGACTGCCGAGATTCTGGCGTTGGCCATCGCCCTTGTCCCCAATGCGGCAGGCGCGAGCGACCCGGAGCCGCTTCGTGCAGGGAAAGCAAGGCCCTCGCGGCTGGTCCCGGCCCCCTCGGGCCCCCCTGCGGTCCTGCTGGTCTGGCTGGACGTCAGCAGCGCTGCGGTGGGCCTGGACGGGGTCGCGCGATCCGAGGTCCGATCGATCCTGGAAAAGGCGGGTCTCGACATCGTCTGGCGTCGAGGCAGCGGCGCCGAAGCAGCCCGCCCGGGCGAGATCCGCATCATCCTGGTCGATCGTCTCCTCATACGCCGGGACTCCGGACGTCCCGTGCTGGGCGCGACACCGACCGAGGTTCGAGGCCACCCCGTCGTCTGGATCCACGTGGGCAGCGTCCGCGCCGCGCTCGGGTTGCCGCAGAGCTCGTCGACGAACGACCTCCCGGTGCTCGCGCGCCGCAACCTCGGGGTCGCGCTCGGACGGGTCATCGCCCACGAGATCGTTCACGCGCTCGTCCCGTCGCTCCGCCACGGCGGTGCCCTCATGGCAGAGAGCCTGAAGCGCGAGCACCTGACCGCGTCCAGGTTGTCTGTCGACCCCGCTGTCGCCCTGCTCGTGCGCGCCGCCTTCGAGCCCACGCTGACGCCGCTCTCCATTCAGGCCGGAGTGCCCAGCGCGGAAGGGCCATCATCGATTTCGGCGCCGACCCTCAGCGCTGCACGGGACGGTCGGTCGCGCCGGGAGGCGGCACGAGACCTCGCTCGGTGAGCAGGGCGAGGAGGTCCTCTGCTGCGGCGCGGTGCTCCGTCGGCCCCCAGTGTCCGCGCTTCTTGAGCCGCTGGCCGGCTCGGACTCGCTGATGAAACGCCGGGCGCAGGTTGACGCAGGCCAGCCCCGAGGCACGGCAGGTTGCCTCGAAGAAGCGTTCGCCCGCCGAAGGATCTGGTGCTCCGATCTCATCGAGGATGGGCAGGTAGGCGAACACGGGCCGGGCCCCAACGTCGTCTGCCCCGTCACGAAGGGCCTCGAGCAGGGCCACCCCCAGGGCGTCGCGGGCCCGCGCTTCGAGACCCGTGCGGTCCCACACCCGGGCGCGGAGCATGGAGGCGAGATCGAGGAACTTGGAGCGCCACCTTTCCCTTGCGCGGAGCTCCTCCGGAGTTGGTACCGGGACGTTGCCGAGCTCGAGCAATCCGTCCTGGAGGACGAACTTCGGCTTGGCGTAGTCGAAGAACGCCGTCCGGTTGCGCTCGAGGTCGATGTGCACGAAACCCACGAGCACCATGTCCGGGCGCAGCCGAGGGCCTTCCTCGCGCAGCGTGAGGAGCATCTGGTCGTGCCCGTAGGCGTGGACCCCGAGGTTCACCGTCTCGACGCCCGGATGCAGGATTGCGAGCTGTCGGACCCACGTCTCGTCGTCGCCCACGTCTTCGCCGAAGGTGAACGAGTCGCCGAGGGCCGCGATCCGCAGTCGGCTGGATGAAGCCCGTTCGGCCACGCCGTCGCGCCCCCGGTAGCCGCGGTCGGTGGAGCTCAACCGCTTGCCGTCGAACGCCGGGACGTCGCGCAACCCGGGTCGCAGTGCCCAGCCTCGAACGGGATGGTAGACGTCGAAGGGTTGGACCAGGGGACGGCGATCCTGCCGCCGCGCCCAGCGAAGGCGCGACGAGGCTTCGTCCACTCCCGCCACGAGGCGAAACATCTCCTTGCGTGAGAGCACGGCCCGTGCACTCATCTCGAAGAAGACCAGGACAACCGCGAGGTATACGAACAGCACAGCCCATCGCCGGCGGCCCCTTGCTGCTCTCATCGCCTCATCTTCGATGGACGCGCGCGAGAAGGGGTGTCGGCGCCCGGGCCTACTTCCACCACGGGAGCTTGAAGGAGGGCTCTGGGGGAGGCGAGGGTCGCGGGGCGGGGGGAGGGCCGGTGTCGACGAACCCGAGCACCGGGACGATCGGGTCGG
>CAXMOH010000143.1:0-3337 GCA_964194855.1 uncultured Hyphomicrobium sp. | reverse complement strand
CCGGCGTGGACTTCATGGTGATGGAGCACATCGAGGGCGAGACCCTCGCCGATCGTCTGAAGAGGGGCGCCCTCCCTCTCGACCAGGCCCTGCGCCGTGCAATCGAGATGGCGGACGCCCTGGACAAGGCCCATCGTCGAGGGGTGGTGCACCGCGACCTGAAGCCCGGCAACATCATGCTCACGAAGGCAGGGGCCAAGCTCCTGGATTTCGGGCTCGCCAAGCTGGCGGTGCCGGAATCAGCGTCCGCCGAATCCGCCCTTCCCACCGAGGCGCGGTCCCTCACCGCCGAGGGCTTTCTCCTCGGCACGGTCCCGTACATGTCGCCGGAGCAGCTCGAGGGAAAGGAAGCCGACGCGCGCACCGACATCTTTGCCTTTGGCGCCGTGCTCCACGAGATGGTGACCGGTCAGCGGGCGTTCGAGGGCCAGAGCCAGGCGAGCCTGATCACCGCAATCATGGGGAAGGAGCCGGCTCCCATCTCTTCCGCAATACCGATGTCGCCGCCCGCGCTGGATCACGTGGTCGCACGGTGTCTGGCCAAGGACGCCGATGAACGGTGGCAGTCCGCGGCCGACCTGATGCAGGAGATGAAGTGGGTGGCCGACGGGGGCTCGGCGGCCGGCGCCTCGGCCGAGCCTGCGCCCGGCCGCGGGACGCGGGAGCGCCTCACATGGAGTGTGGTTGTTCTCGCCCTGGCCGGCGTCGCCGTCTGGGGACTGTTGCGAGGCTCGTCCTCGGGCCCGCGGCCGGTCTCACGCCTGGTCGTCGACGTTCCCGACGGCCAACGGCTCGCGGACAGCTCGCTCTCGTTCGCGGCGCCCATGGCCCTGTCTCCAGATGGCCGGCGGCTGGTCTACTCGGCCACCAGCGGTGGCCGACCGCAGCTCTACCTTCGGAATCTCGATCAGTTCGACGCCGAGCCTATCCCGGGGACAGAAGGCGGAACCTCCCCGTTCTTCTCACCCGACGGCCAATGGCTGGGCTTCTTCGCGGGTGGCAAGCTTCGGAAGGTCCCTCTCTCTGGCGGCGCGCCGCAGACGATCTGTGACGTACCGTGGTTTCTCGGACAGGGGGTCACCTGGACAGCCGACGGCAGCATCATCTTCACCCAGAGCCTGGGAGGCCTCGCGCGGGTCTCGGCGGAAGGAGGTCGCCCCGAAACACTCACCACTCCGGCGTTCGTCGAGGGCGAGTACCTTCATGCCCGGCCACAGATCCTCCCCGACGGAAAGAACGTGCTTTTCTCGATCTGGGGAAAGGGCAGTGCCGCTGCGCTGCTGTCCCTCGAGAGTGGGGAGTGGCGCACCCTGACCGCTGCAGGCTCGAATGCCGATGGCGTGGTCTATCTTCCCACCGGGCACATCATCTACGGCAGGCCCGGAGGCCAAGGGCTCCTCGCCGTGCGCTTCGATCTCGAGCACCTTCGAGCGAGAGGCGGTGCCGTCCCCGTTCTCGACGGTATCCACGACGTTCCCTATTCCGGTTGGGGGGCAAACTTCGCCGTCTCTGACACCGGATCGATCGTCTACCAGCCGGCCCGCGCGACCGAACGCACCCTTGTCTGGGTCGATCGCGGGGGGAATGCGACCTCGTTGAGCCGCGAACGAGCCCAATACCTCAGCCCCAGCATCTCCCCTGACGGCCGCCGTCTCCTCTTCCTGAGCTTCACCTCTCCAAATGACGGCATCTGGGTTCACGATTTCGACCGCGAGGCACGTACCCGAGTGACGACGGGGCTTTCGGGGCTTATCAACACCACTCCCGTCTGGTCACCCGATGGAAAGCGGATCACGTTCGCCTCGCGCGCGTCCGGAACCTTCAACCTGAGCTCCCGGTTGGCTGACGGAAGCGGTGACACGCAAGCACTCCTCGACCGTGAGCGGTCTCAGTTCCCCATGTCATGGTCTCCCGATGGGCAAACACTGGCCTACTATGACTACGGTCTCACCACCGGAAGAGACATCTGGATGCTGCCGCTCGGGGGGGAGCCCACACCGTTCCTCGCGACGCCATTCAACGAGTACTTGCTCCGGTTCTCCCCGGACGGTCGCTACGTCGCCTACGTCTCCGACGAATCCGGCCAGCAGGAGGTCTACGTGCAGCCCTACCCTGGCCCCGGCGAGAGGACGATCATCTCGACCGACGGGGGCCGGGAGCCAGTCTGGTCCGCGGACGGACGGGAGCTCTTCTATCGCAACGGCGACCAGATGATGGCCGTCTCGGTGACGACCAGTGACACGTTCACCGCCGGAAAGCCCCAGCGCTTGTTCTCGGGGAGCTACGCCTTCGACTTGCTCCACAACTACGACGTCTCATCCGACGGCCAGCGTTTCCTCATGATTCAGGAGGACCAGGAGACGGCGCGACCGCGATTCTACGTCGTCCTCAACTGGTTCGAGGAGCTGAAGCGCCTCGTCCCGACGGATTGAGCCAACTCATGAGTGAGGTGTCAGGTCTTGAATCTGCTCATTCTGCGGATGGACGCCCGTCGCATGCCTCATTTCAAGACCTGACCCCGTCTCCCGGGCTGGTCGAGCGGTTATACTCCGCTCCAAGACCATCACTCTCAGGAGGACGGCTGCATGGCGCTGTCGGCGGGAACACGCCTCGGCCCCTACGAGATCCTGGCTCCCCTCGGGGCCGGGGGGATGGGCGAGGTCTACCGGGCGATCGACACGAAGCTCGGCCGCGAGGTCGCCATCAAGACACTTCCGCCCGAGGTCACCGGCGACTCCGAGCGTCTCGCCCGTTTCCAGCGCGAGGCCCATCTCCTCGCTTCCCTCAACCATCCCCACATCGCCGCGATCTACGGCCTCGAGGAGGAGGATGGAGGCCCGTTCCTCGTCCTGGAGCTGGTCGAGGGCGAGGATCTCGCGGAGCGGCTGAAGCGCGGCGCGATCCCCGTGGACGAGGCGATCGAGATGGCGCGGCAAATCGCCGAGGCTCTTGAGGAAGCCCACGAGCACGGGGTCGTCCACCGGGACCTCAAGCCGGCCAACGTGAAGCTCACGCCCGAGGGCAAGGTGAAGGTCCTGGACTTCGGGCTGGCCAAGGCCTGGGAGGCTGACCCGGTCTCCGGCGGCTCCGGGGACGTGTCGCGCTCACCGACACTCGCCTACAGCGGGACCCAGGCCGGGGTGATCCTGGGGACCGCGGCCTAGATGTCGCCGGAGCAGGCCCGGGGCAAGCCCGTGGACAAGCGAGCCGACATCTGGTCGTTCGGGTGCGTCCTCTATGAGATGCTGGCCGGGCGCTCGCCCCTCCACGCCGACACCCTGACCGACGTCCTGGCCGCCATCGTCACCCGCGACCCGGACTGGCAAGCCCTGCCCCC
>CAXMOH010000142.1:0-6327 GCA_964194855.1 uncultured Hyphomicrobium sp. | reverse complement strand
AGGCGTAGAGCCAGCCCGACGCCTGCTGCGCGGAGGTCCGATCCGCGTCGGCCAGGTGCAGCAGGAGCGGGAACGTGAAACCGAGCACGAGGGTGACGGGCAGCATCGTCACGAGGCACAGCACGAGACCCGCGAGCTGGTGGGCCAGGAAGGACACCGGGAGCACGTCCAGGGCGACGAGGTAGGCGACGGGCAGGCCCCCAATCGCCCACTGTCCGACGAGCACGGCCAGCGCCGCACCTGCGAAGAGCAGCCCCAGCGCCCGCGTCGGGCGTTGGACACGCGCCCCGACCCGACCGTAGACGAAGGCGCCACCCGCGATGCCCAGGAGCACGGCGAGCAGCATGAGGCTGAGGGCGTAGACGGACGATCCGATGACGAGCGCGTACGAGCGTGTCCAGACGACCTCGATGCCGAAGATCGCCGCGCCCCAGATGGTGGCGAGTCCGGCGCAAAGCACCCGCCGGCGAGCCCGCTCGTTCTCGGACGGATCCTGAGACCCCGAGGACCGGCCCACCTCGGTGGACTCCTCGGCCCGCTGCACGGGCTCGGTCGCGAGGGTCACCCCGCGTCGCCAGTACAGGGCAACGGCACCCACACCGAGGCTGCCGGCAGCCGCCACGATGAGCGTTCCCCGTACCCCCAGGGTCGAGACGAGCAGGAAGGGCACGAGCGTAACCCCCGCCGCACCGCCGAGCGTGTTGAGCATGTAGAGCCGGCCGAAGCTGGCCCTGATCGGTCGGCCACCGCGCGTCAGCACCTCGACGGCGAGCGGGATCGTCATCCCCAGCAGCACCGTGGCAGGAAGCAGGACGATCGCGGCGAGCGTCACTCGACCGGCCAGCTCCACGGCCCCCTCGAGCTCCGCGCGCCCGGCGAGGGCGCCGTAGGCCCAGGGGAGGGCGCGCAGCAACGGCACGCTCAGGAGCGCGGCGACACCGATGCCGATTTCGACGAGCCCGTACCCACGCAGCGGGTCGGCGAACGGTCGCCGCGCCGCCATGGCGTTGCCCAGGGCAAAGCCGCCCATGAAGACGGCCAGCACCATCGCCACCGCCTCCGTAGTATTCCCGAAGACGAGCCCGAGGGACCGCATCCACACGGACCCGTACACGAGGGCCGCGCCACCGGAGACCGCAACGAGGAGCGGGAGACCACGGGCGACGCGCTCGGTCGGCGACGGACGGTTCGCGTCGGGCATCGAGTGAGAACGACTTTAGCAGAGTTGATCCAAGCCCGGGTTACTCGTCAGACTTCGTCGCGAGACGCGTGAGAGTGCAGCCGAGGCGGGCAAGCGCAGCGAGTTGCGAGGAGTCGTAGCTGACGCTACGTCGACGAAGCGAGGAGCGAGCACGCCCGCCGCAGGCGCGCTATCGCGCGTCGCAGCAGAAGTCTGGCGAGTAAGACGGGCTATGATCCCCGATCGTGGACGACAGGCCCGACAATCCAATCGCCGCTCTGGCGCGCTCACTCCAGGTGCATGCCTGCGCCGACGAAGAGGAGCGGCGAGACCGCGACCGCATCCTCGACTTCCTCGGGCGCCACGCCGACCCCTTCGATCGTCGGATTGCCGAGGGCCATCTGACGGGGAGCGCGATCATCGTCTCGGCCTCGGGAGACAGCGTGCTCCTGCTTCACCACCGCAAGCTCGACCGATGGCTCCAGCCGGGAGGCCACGCCGACCCCGGCGAGAGGACTGGCGAGGAGGTCGCGCTCCGGGAATCCGTCGAAGAGACCGGGCTCCGCGCCCTCGCCCTCCACCCGACGGCGCCGCGGCCGCTGGACATCGATGTCCACCACATCCCCGCGCGCAGGGACGAGCCCGCACACGAGCACCTCGACCTGCGCTACCTCGTCGTGGCGGCGGATCCGGCGGTCCTCTCACCTCAGATGGAGGAGCTTCACGCTCTCCGGTGGGTTGGGTGGGACGACACCGGCGCCCTCGGGCCGGATCACGGTCTCCGGCGGGCGCTCGGGAAGGCGCGCGCGTTGGTGGGGAGGTAGCGGGCTAGCTCAGGCGGCTCGTGGGACCGCGGGCCACAAAGTCCTGGAGGCGCTCGCGGGCGTCGGCGTCGACCTCAAGGAACCGCACCGCCGCCCCTCGCGGGTGGGCCGTCGATTCGTGGTCCGACTGGGCCACCCGAACGACCTCGGCCCTGAGCGCCATCTCGATGCGCTCGGGCACCATCAGTAGCCGCAGCACATGAGTGTCCCCGACGTTCAGGGGAGCGCGCGTCGTCACGTAGGCGCCGCTCACACTGACATCGGCAAGGCCGACGATGTGTGTCTTGTCGCCGATCTCCAGGATTGCTCCGCGCCCGAACGGCAGGGTCCGGCGCAGGGCTCGGCGCCTCTCCGCGTCGTTTGACGCATCCCCGTCTTCCGAAGCCATGGCTGCCAGTTGGACCTGACCCTCGTCTGCCATCTCATCCTCCGTGCCCCGTCCTTCTGGGCGGTCACGCTCTGCCGGACGCAGGAATGCAACATCCAGTCCAACCGCCAGCTTGGCACAAACGCTTCCGGATCAGCAACCTGGGGCAAGATCCCCTATGGTCAGGGACCTCGTTCGCCGTCTGTCGGGCCGAAAACCGGACACGCCAGGGTGCACGGCTCAGGACGCGCGGGAGCGGAGGAGGGCGTCGATCGCCGGCCGCTCCGGGGCGGAGGGCTGCGCGCCGAGGACCGTGGTCGACAGGGCTGCGGCGGCGTTGGCGAAGGCAACGGCACCCTCGAGGGGCTGGCCCTCCACGAGCGCCACCGCAAGGGCGCCACAGTGGACGTCTCCGGCAGCCGTCGTGTCGACCGCCGCGACTTCGAAGCCGGGCACTAGACCCTGGTGGCTCTCTCCAGCGACCCAGGCCCCTCGGGCACCGAGGGTCAGGAGGACCGTCGTCGGGCCCCGGGCCAGAAGAGCTGCAGCGGCGGCCTCGACTTCCGCGTGGCTCTCCACCGGCAGGCCGGTCAGGAACTCGGCCTCGGTCTCGTTCACCGCGAGAACGCCGAGCCGGCCGAGCGAGGCGTCGCCAAGCGGACGGGCCGGCGCGAGGTTGAGCATCACGGTCTTGCCGAGACGGGCCCCCAGGTCGACCACGTACTCGAGTGTCTCGGGAGGGATCTCGCACTGCGTCACGATGACCGAGGCGGTCTCGATCACGTCTCGGGCCCGGTCCACGTGCCGGGGTGTGAGGCGAGAGTTTGCGCCCGGCGCCACCGAGATACAGTTCTCACCGGCGGCGTCGATCATAATGAGCGCGGTGCCGGTGGGAACCCCGGTCTCCCGGGACACGTGGCGGGTGTCGATCCCATCCGCCCTCAGGCTGTCGAGCACCTGGCTGCCGTAGGCGTCGTCCCCCACGCAGCTCACGAATGCCACCTCGCCGCCGGCCCGGGCGGCGCCCACCGCCTGGTTGGCGCCCTTTCCTCCGAACACCTGGGCGAAGTCGGCTTCCGTCACCGTCTCGCCGGGCTTCGGCAAGCGGTCCATCTTCATGATGAGGTCCACGTTCGAGCTGCCCACGATGACGACCCGATCGGACAAGAGGCCCTCCCAACGGGCCGATGCCGTCCGGCCCGGGCTCGAGAAGGGAGATACACCGACCGCGCCCCTGCGTCAAAGGGACGCCGGTTCTCGAGGACGGTCGATCGACGTCAGGAGGACGGGGGAAGGATGGTGAGAATCGGGCTCGCTCCCGGACCCAGCGCAGCAACGCTCGTCCGGAGACGGGAGACGAAGGCGCCGACCTGATTCTCGTCGTCGCCGACCACGCCAAGGACGCTCGAGCCGAGGCGCACGAGGGCCACGGTGCGCCCGCCGACGTGAGAGGCGTGGTCATCGTTCATCCGGACATCGTGGGGCACCAGGAAGACGGACACCTGCCCGTCGTTCGAGGCGTAGTACAGGTGGGCCGCCCGCGAGGCATCGGGCAGCCAGCAGAAACGCCCGCCGACGAGCGCGAGCCGGCCCACGCTGGGGGGCACGAGCGGCAGGTTCGCTCCCTGCTCGTCGAACCACGCCGTCACGATCTCCGGCTCGCTGGCCAGGACCTCGGCGGGCAGCCGATCCATGCCGAAGCAGTGCGTGTGGTCGCGAGCGAGCTCCCACGCGACGAACGGGGCATAGCCGCGCGCCCACAGCGCCACCATGAGGACCGCCGCCAACGGCAGGAGGAGACGCGCCGCCGCGGAGAGACGTCCGCGCCCGCGCAGGCGGCGGCGCACGCGCTCGTCCAGGCCGAAGACCGGCTCGGGCGAGGGCACGCCGCGCAGGCTGGCCCGGATGTGCGATTCTTCCTCGAGCTGGGCGCGACACACCTCACATCCGGCGACGTGGGCTTCGAGCGCAGCTCGCTCCTCACCCTCCAGGGCGTCGTCGACCAGTGCCGTCACACGCTGCGGTTCGCAGCCCACTCAAACCCTCCCGGAAAGGGCCCGGCGCAGGTGCGCCCGACCCCGATGGATTCTCGACATCACCGTCCCCACCGGCACGCCGAGGATGTCTGCAATCTCGGCGTAGGTGAACTCTTCGACGTCCCGGAGCACCACCGCCGAGCGAAAGACCTCGGACAGGTTCTCCAGGGCCCGGACGATCTCCTCCCGGCCCGAGGTGAGGATCGCTTCGTGGACCGGGGCCACCGGGGGACCGTCGTTGACCAGCTCGACGGTCTCGGGGCTGCGGCCCCGGCGGCGAAGCGCATCGGTACGGAGCCGGTGGAGGATCGTAAAGAGCCAGGCCCTGGCGTTGGTGCCGGGGCGATAACGATCGAACGCACGATAGGCACGGAGCATCGTCTCCTGAACGAGATCCTCAGCGTCGTGGGCATTGCCGGTCAGGCGGTATGCCATGCCGAACAGCGCCCTCGACTGGGGCAGCACCTCCGCCTCGAATACCGCGTCGCTATCTTCCAAGAACACCGCCGAGGCGAGCGGCCCATCGTCCATCAGGGGGAACGTCGGCCACCGCTCGCTCATTCCCAGGCACCCCCGGTCCCGCGAAGCTACCTCGGAGACCGGGATTGTCCTACGGATCCGCTTCGCTTTCTACGGGACGTCCGATCGGGAGGGCGGACGCCGTCCCGCGCGACCCCACGGCACGGGGTCGGGGGCGGGCCGGGGGCTCCCGCCTGAATCACCGTTCCGGGCGACAGTCAGTCAATCCGGGCCGTCGACGAAGCTCAGGACCGGCGACGGCTCGAACTTGTGGGCGTCGACGTTCACCGGCTCCAGGTCATCCAGCCAGAAGGCTTCGTCGTCCCGCTTGTAGATCATGAACCGGCCGCGGTTCTCGGCGTCCTTGGCGCGGTGGTACCGAAGATAGATGTGCTTGTCGTCCACCGCCAGGATCTCGATCTTCCCGGTCTCGTGGGACATGACGAACTTCGCGCGGCGCGCCAGCCCCGACCCCCTCCGGAGGGCGTCGTGGAAGGTGAGCCAGCCCCGGACCATCGGCACGGCGTAGGGCTCGTTGCCTGCCGTCGGGCGTCCCTGGAACAGGTAGTAGGGCGGGCAGCCGATCCAGGCCAGCTTCTGGTACAGCTCCGAGAGCGTGTCCGCGTTGTCGTTGATCCCGAAGATCATCGGGCACTGGTTGACGCAGATCACACCGCAGCGGATGAAGGCATCGAGCCCGGCGACGGCGGCATCGGTGAGCTCCCTCGGGTGGTCGAAGTGGGCCATCAGGTAGATCCGTCGCATGGGCTCCGAGTACTTCCGGAGCGCCGCCTGCAGCTCGTCGTCCCTCAGGATCCGCCAGGGGTCGAACGCCGGCATCTTCGAGCCGATGCGGATGATGCGTACGTGGGGGATCTTCCTGAGCTCCTCGAAGATGTGCGTGAGGCGCGACGTGCTCATCAGCAGCGGATCGCCCCCGGTGAGCAGCACGTTGGAGACCGCGGGGGTGTCCGCGATGTACTTGATGCCCTCTGTGACATCCAGGGTCACCTCGTCGTTGTCGTCCATGAAGAGGCGCTTGCGGAAGCAGTACCGGCAGTAGGCCCCGCACACCTCGTTGCACAGCAGGAGGACCGTGTGGGGGTACTTGTGCTGCACGCCCCGCTGCACCGTCACCAGGGACTCCTTGCTGGCGTCCAGCTCGCCCCAGTCGTTCAGCTCCTCACTCCGGGGGATGATGAGCTGCTTGATCGGATCGTTCGGATCGTCCCAGTTGATCAGCCCCATGTAGTAGTCGTTGGAGCGAAAGACGTAGCGTTCCGTGACCTTCTTCAGCTTCTCGCGCTCCGACTCGGGGATGTTCGGAACCTGGTCGACGCTCCTGATGTACTTGACGCGGCGTTTGGGGTCCACGCCCGGCACCCTCGGCACATCGGCTTC
>CAXMOH010000141.1:0-9999 GCA_964194855.1 uncultured Hyphomicrobium sp. | reverse complement strand
GCGGGACGGACGCCTGGTGGCCCAGGACATCGACATCCTGATGGACGGCGGCGCCTACGCGACGCTCTCGGCCGTCGTCCTCTCGCGAGGCACGCTCCACGCCACGGGCCCCTACGATTGTCCCAACGTCCTCATTCGCTCGCGGGCGGTCGCCACCAACACCCCGCCGAACGGGGCCTTCCGTGGCTTCGGCGCCCCGCAGACGCTCTTCGCGGCCGAGATGCAGATGGAGCGCCTCGCGGAGACGCTCGGTCTCGACCCGGTGTCCGTGCGCCTGCGCAACGTCGTGCAGCCCGGGTCCACGCTGGCTGTGGGCCAGACCCTCCGCGAGAGCGTGGGGGCCGAGCGAGTCCTGCGGGAGTGCGTCCGCCGGGCCGACTACCGGCGCCGGGCACGGGAGTGCGCGCGGTGGAACCGCGCAAAGGACCGCCCGACGTGGCGAGGGGCGGGACTGGCGCTCGTGTACCACGGCGCGGGCTTCACCGGGAGCGGCGAGCTCTATCTCGGCAGTCGCGCCGCCATCTCGCTGACGCGGGAGGGGGAACTGCGGGTGCTGGCCGGGTCGACCGAGTTCGGGCAGGGGACGACGACACTCTTCGTCCAGATCGCCGCCGAGACGCTCGGGATTCCGGCCGAGCTCGTGACGGTCGAGACGCCCGACACCGCACGCGTCCCGAACAGCGGGCCGACGGTCGCGAGCCGGACCTGCATGATGGTGGGACGGCTGCTCGAGCAAGCCGCCACCAAGCTGAAGGAGGCCGTCGTCGACAGCGCGGGCGCCTTCCCGACCACGCGCAGGGGACTCCGCGCGGCGGCACAAGCCCTGTGCGGGGACGAGCCCGAGCGGCGCTTCGAGGCCGTCTACAGCAAGCCCGAGACCGTGACCTGGGACGACGCAGCCTATCGGGGAGACGCGTACGAGGCGTATTCCTTCGCCGCGATGGCGGTCCAGCTCGAGGTCGACAAGGCGACCTTCGAGGTGAAGATCCAGGACCTGACGATTGCCGCTGACATCGGCACGGTCATCAACCCGCTGTTGGCAGAGGGACAAATCATCGGCGGCATCACGCAGGGACTCGGGTACGCGCTCCTCGAGTCGGTCGTCTTCGAGAACGGCGTCATGAAGAACGCCCGCTTCACGGACTACGCGATCCCGACGAGCCTGGACACGCCGTCGATGCGCGTCGTCTTCGTCCCCACGCCCTACTCCCTCGGCCCCTTCGGTGCCAAGGGGGTCGGCGAGCTGCCGATCGACGTCCCGGCGCCCGCGGTGGCGGCGGCGATACACCATGCTCTCGGCACCTGGATCCCCGAGCTGCCGATCACACCGGAGCGGATTGGTGCCGCGAAACGGAAAGGCGCGGCGGCGTGAGGCTCGCTCTCACCGTGAACGGCCGCCGCCGCTCCTTCCAGGGCCCGGGCATGAAGCGGCTCCTCGACGTCCTGCGCGAGGACCTGGGTCTGCCGGGGACGAAGGAGGGCTGCGGCGAGGGCGAGTGCGGCGCCTGCACCGTGCTCATCGACGGCCAGCCCGCCGCCAGCTGTCTCGTGCCGGTCGCCCAGGTGCGCTCACGCCGCGTGCACACCGTCGAGTCTCTCAGCCGATCGTCCAGGCTGAGCCGGCTCCAGGAGGCCTTCCTCACCGAGGGTGCCGCCCAGTGCGGCATCTGCACGCCCGGCATGCTGATGGCGGGGGCGGCGTACCTCAAGCAGGGCGGAAACGCCAGCGCCAGCGCCATCCGCCAGCAGCTCGCGGGCAACCTCTGCCGCTGCACCGGCTACCAGCACATCGTCCGCGCGATCCAGAAAGCCGCGCGAAGCAGCCGGAGGCGCCGGTGAGAGGCGACGCCGCCACGGCCGAGCTTCTCCTGCCCCGCTCGCCGGCCGAGGCCATCCGCCTCTTCACGAAGCGGCCCGACGCGCTGCCCCTGGCCGGCGGCACCGACCTCATGGTCGCCTGGAACGCCGGCCAGCTCCCGGAGCGGACGTTCCTCGACCTCTCCGCCCTTCGGGGCTGGTGCCGTATCCGCAAGAGGCGGGACGACCTGGTCATCGGCTCGCTGGCCTCGCACACGGCGATCCTCCGGAGCTTGCACGTGAAGCAACACTTCTCGCTGCTCGCCGAGGCGTGCGCCACCGTCGGCGGCGTCCAGATCCAGAACCAGGGGACGATCGGCGGCAACATCGCAAACGCCTCACCGGCGGGCGACACGTTTCCCCCGCTCGCCGTCTACGACGCCGTCGTAGTCGTCACGGGCGCGTCGGGCCGCCGCGAGGTCCCCTTCCTCGACGTGTTCACCGGCGTCGGGCAGACGACGCTCGCCCCGGGCGAGCTGATCGAGGCGGTGCGCCTGCCGTTGCCGACGCGCCGGCCCTCACGCCGGCTCTTCCGCAAGGTCGGCACCCGCGCCGCGCAAGCCATCTCGAAGACCGTGGCCGCCGGTCTCCTGTGGTTGCGGCGGGACGGCACGGTGGAGGAGCTGCGCTTTGCCCTCGGGAGCATGGCACCCACCGTCCGTCGGTTGCGCAGCGTAGAGGAGAGCGTGCGTGGCCGGCGCCTGAACCGGGAGGTCGTGCGAAAGGCCTGCGCTCTCGTCTCCGAGGACGTTTCGCCCATCGACGACGTCCGCTCCACGGCGGACTACCGCCTCGCCGTCTCACAGAATCTCCTCGCTCAGTTCCTGGGTGTCCCCTCATGAAAAAGAAGAAGAGACCCGAGCGATCGCTCACGGCAGCAGCCACACGCCGCCTCCTGGGCCCGGTGCGCCGAGCCGGAGCCGCCTTCGAGCGAGCTCACCCCGGCGAGTCCGAGGCACGCCAGGCGGTCCACACCGTGTACGGCGGAGCCCATCTCTTCCGCTTCGACTCGGCGCGGAAGCTCGGAGCGCTCGCCCTGCGCTCTCTTGCCGAGTACGCCGCGACACCAGCCGAGCTCTCAGAGGCCCTCGGCCTGCAGCCGCCCGAGGGACAGAGCAGGGCCGAGTTCGCGACGACGATCTACAACCGCGTGCAGGCGAAGCTCGAGACCGAGCCTGTCGAAGACTTCCGCATCGACTTCGAGGATGGATACGGCAACCGGCCTGACGAGGAAGAGGACGGCCACGCCGTGTCGGCAGCAGAGGAATTGGCCCGCGGGATGGCGGCAGGCACGCTGCCGCCTTTCGTCGGGATCCGCATCAAGCCCTTCTCCCCGGAGCTCGGAGAGAGGAGCCTCCGCACCCTCGACCTCTGTGTGACTGCGCTCGTCCGCAAGGGAGGAGGGCTCCCTCCCGGCTTCGTGGTCACGCTGCCCAAGGTGACCCTCCGGGAGCAGGTGGCCGCCCTGGCGAAGGCGCTCGCTTCACTCGAGACCCGCGGGCGCCTTCGGAAGGGCTCTCTCCGCCTGGAGCTGATGGTGGAGACGCCCCAGTCCATCCTGGACGGGCGGGGCGTGGCGGCCCTGCCCTCGCTCGTGGCCGCCGCGGCCGGCCGGTGCGTTGCAGCCCACTTCGGAACATACGACTACACCGCTGCCTGCGGCATCACCGCCGCGCACCAGACGATGACGCACCCCTCGTGCGAGTTCGCGAAGGACGTGATGCAGGTCGTGCTCGCCGGCACCGGCGTCGCGCTCTCCGACGGAGCCACGAACATCATGCCGATCGGTCCGTACCGCGCGGCCGCGGGCGGGCCCCCGCTCTCGCCGGACCAGCTCCGGGAGAACCGCGCCGCGGTCCACCGTGCCTGGCGCCGGCACTTCGAGGATGCGCGGTCCTCGCTGCGGCATGGCTTCTACCAGGGCTGGGACCTTCACCCGGCCCAGCTGCCCAGCCGCTATGCCGCCGTCTACTCCTTCTTCCTCGAGGGGCTCGAGTCGGCCTCCACCCGCTTGCGGGCCTTCGTGGAGAAGGCGGCCCGGGCGACGCTCGTCGGCGACATCTTCGACGACGCAGCAACGGGGCAGGGCCTGCTGAACTACTTCCTCCGGGGCGTCTCCTGCGGGGCGATCACACTGGAGGAGGCCAGCGCCACGGGACTCACACTCGAGGAGATCCGGACCCGCTCGTTCCTCCGCATCCTGGAGGGGAGACGCTCCCACACACGCTAAAGACTCGGTCCTGTTCACCGCCTCCTCACGACGTGGGCCGCGGCCCAGCCGAGGAGTGTGAGCCCGCCCAGGACGGCCCATGCGTGGTCGTGGCCGTAGGTCGCCGTCGGAAAGTGGCTGCTCAGCATGATGAGCACGAGCGGGACGACGATGAAGGTGTTGTGCTTGGAGCGATCCTTCGCTCGCTCTGCCAGCGAAGGGTCGGCGGGCCTCCCCGCCCGGATGGCCGCCACCATCTCGCGCTGCGCGGGCAGGATGCGGACCCACACGTTCGCGGCCATGAGGGTGCCGAGCGCAGCTCCGACGTGCATGTAGGCCGCGCGAGCCGGGAACACGAGGCCCAGCGCCCACGCCAGGGCGACGATCAGGAGCAAAGACACGGCTGCCGCGACGACCTCCAGGCGCCTCGACACGCGACTCCAGAGCAGGTCGTACACCAGCCAGGCTGCCGGCAGGAGAAGCAGGCCGAGCGTCATCGCCCAGCCCTCGCCGATCGTCTCCTCGACCCCGTACATGAGCCCGCCCATGTAGTAGACGACCACGAGAAGCGCGACGCCCGAGGCCCAGGTCGCCGCCGCCTCCCACTTGAACCAGTGCAGCGTTCGTGGCAACGACTCGAGGCCGGGGCGCTTCTCGACCACGTAGAAGCCGCCGCTGTGGACCATGAAGACGCGCCCCTCGGGGTTCTCCTCCAGGTCCTGGAAGCGGCGCTCCATCCACATGAACAGCCACGTCTGGCCGATCCACAGGATCCCGGCGAAGACGTGGAACCAGCGGAGCAGCAGGTTGGCCCACTCGCTCGCCACGTCTAGCTCCCCCGGTACGTGCTGTAGCCGAACGGGCTCAGCAGCAGCGGCACGTGGTGATGCTCCTCGGGGTGGCTCACTTCGAAAACGATGCTGACCTCGGGGAAGAAGGTGGTCACCCCCCGCGCAGCGAAGTAGGGACCCGAGCCGAAGGTCAGACGGTAGGCGCCCTTCTCGAGGGTCTCTGCCTCGGCCAGAAGATCGAGGCACCGGCCGTCGTCGTTGGTCGCGCCCTGGCCGGCCTCGCGCCAGCCGCCGGGGGTCTGCTGCTCGAGGAGAATGGAGACGGCGGCGGCCGGTCGTCCCGCCGACGTGTCGAGGACGTGGGTCGTGATCTTGCTCACCTCAGAGCACCTCCGTGAGGAGCTTCGTCAGACGGATCGCCGTGATCTTCACCTGCTCGGCCGCGGCGACGGCGATCTCCCGATCCGGATCGTTCCCGAGCCGCTCCTCGAGCGCCGCCAGCATCTCGGAAGCACTCCTTCCCGTCGCGCACACGATGAAGGTATACCCGAAGCGCTCGGCATACGCTCGGTTTGTTTCGGCGAGCCGTGCGAGCACATCGTCGTTCGCGCCACTGACGCCACCTTGCTCGCCGGCCGACCACTGGCGAGTGAGCGTGAAGCGGGCCGCCGGTGCCTGCCGGTCGCCGATCCGGGGGTGGTGGGAGAACGCTTCGAGCCAGTCCGCGCGGCCCAGGACCGCGAAGGCCCGCTCCGCCGCCGTCATCAGCGCCCCCTCGCTCCTGTAGGGGCGTCCTTTCACCATCCGCTCTGCCCAGCGCGCGGAGCCGCAGCAGCGATGGAAGGCCTCGCGGGCCTCTTCGAGGGGCAGCGCGTCAAGGCGCTTCGGGCCGTCCATGAATCCTGAGGCGGCTCACCCCGCCGTCCGGGAAGATGTTGAGCCGCACGTGGGTGAACGGCCCCCGGGACCGCAGCTTCCCCGTCGAGAAGAGATGTCGCGCGTGGGGCCGCAGCTTCGTCCGGGCGAGGATCTCCGTCCAGCTCACCGCGTCCCCGACGAGCGAAGCCTGGGCAGCACCCGGCGCGAAGCAGCCCTCGACCGAGGCGCTCTCGGGAGCATTGCCCTTGAAGTGGGCCGTGTCGATCTCGATCCTGCCAATGCGGCCAGCGACGCCCAGCCGGACGAGCGCCCAGTCGTGCCCGGGGCCACGTCGGCGGCGCGTCTCCCACCCTTCGGCCATGCTCTTCGCCCTCCCGGGCAGGATGAGCTCCTGCCGAGCGCCAAAGTGCATGTCGCTCGCCGCGAGCACTACCCCGCCGAGCCGGACGGAAGCCAGGTCGACCTCCCGGCCACGCAGGCGTGCGAGATCCACCGCCACCTCGCCGTGACAGCGGAGCCGCGCGACTCCCCCGTCCGGGAAGATGTTGAGGCGAACGTGTGTCGCGGGTTCGGTCTCGGCGAGGCCAAAGACGTTGTGAGAGCCGGGCTCGAGGGGCGAGGGAGGGAGGATCTCGGTCCACCGCGCCTTCTCGAGCCGCTCACGCCCCGGTTTCCCCGACAGATCGCAGACCTCGAGTGAGGCGGTCTCCGGCTGGTTCCCCACGAAGTGGCTGGTGTCGATGTTCACTCCGCGCAGGCGCCCGCGGAGGCCGAGGGCCAGGACGCAGGAGTCGTGGCCGAGTGTGCGTCGTCGACGGGTCTCCCATCCGTCCATCCACTTGCCTCGCGCGGTGTATTTCCCTGGGATGAAGACCGCGGGCTCGGGCTTCACGAGGTTCGTGCGCGAGGCGAAGAAATCGTCGTTCGCGTAGAGGGCGCGCCCTCCGAGGGGAGCCGAGGCGAGATCGGGCAGCTCAGTGAAGTCCATGGGATGAGGAGAGGAGAATGCCGGCAGGGGATTCGGCAAAGCCGCCCTCGGCAAAGACCCGGCGCCCCCGGACGAAGGTCTGCCGCACGACCCCGTGCAGCGTGCGGCCGCGGTACGGCGTGAGCTTGTGGCGGTGCTGCAAGGAATCGGCGTCCACGACGAACGGCCGATCCGGGTCGAGGACGACGAGATCGGCGTCGAACCCCGGCGCGAGCCGTCCCTTGCGTCCGGCGAGCCCGGCGAGCCGGGCTGGGGCTTCGGCCATCCAGCGCGCGACGTCGGCGAGCGTGAAGCCGCGGTGCCGCGCCTCCGTCCAGACCACCGGCAGGGCGAGCTGGAGGGAGGAGACACCTCCCCACGCCGCGAGAAAGTCGCCCGTCTCCGGCGCCTTGGCCGAGGCCGGACACGGCGAGTGGTCGGAGACCACGAGCCCAAGCGTGCCCTCGCCGACGGCCTGCCAGAGCGCCTCCCGGTTCTCTCTTTCCCGCACGGGCGGGGCGCACTTGAACTCGGTCGCTCCGTCCGGCACCCGCTCCGCTTCGAGGGCCAGGTAATGGGGGCAGGTCTCGGCGGTCATGGGAAGGCCGTCGCTCACGGCCCCGTGAACGAGCCCAGCCGCGGCGGCGGCGGAGAGGTGGACGACGTGCACGGGCGCACGGAGTTCCCGACACAGACGGACGAGAAGCCCCACCGCCTCGGTCTCCCAGGAGGGAGGCCGGGAGGCCAGGTAGGTTTCGTAGCGGCGCGGGTCTCCCGTGACGGGCGCCTCCTCGTTCGCCAGCTCCGCGTGCACGAGCAGCGGCGCCCCGCGCTCGGCCAGGACAGGCATCGCCGCGCGCAGCTCGGCCTCTCCTGCGGCCGGGAAATCGTCGATTCCGGAGTGGACGAGGAACGCCTTCACCCCACACACCCCCGCGTCGAGGAGCGGCCTCACCTCTTCGGTGTGGCCTGGCACCAGCCCGCCCCAGAACGCGCAGTCCACGAAGACGCGTCCCTCCGCGGCCGCGCGCTTCCGCTCGAGCGCCTCCGGCGTCGTCGTCACCGGGCTGCAGTTGAGCGGCATGTCGACGAGGGTCGTAACGCCCCCCGCGGCCGCGGCACGGGTTGCGGTCCGAAACCCCTCCCACTCCGTTCGCCCAGGCTCGTTGACGTGCACGTGGCTGTCCACGAGACCCGGCAGCACCGCGGCGTCACCCACGTCCTCCAGCCGCATCCCCTCCGCCACGGCGTCGGGAGGGACGACGTCGGCGATCCGCCCGTCGTGGATGAGGATGGCAGCGGCACGCTCACCCTCCGCCGTGACGACGCGCTGGCTCCGAATCGCGAAATCGGCTTCTAGGCCGGCGCTCTGGCTGGTCATCGTCGGTGACGGATTGTAACCAGAGTGCCCGCCCTTCCGCGACCGCCGCCTCCCTCTGCAGGCCCGACGAGCCTGGCCGCGGCGGAGTCCTTGTGTCGACTGCGCCTCTGGCGCTTCTCGGCCGGGTGCTCGTGAGAGTCCCCGGCCTTGACCTCATGCCGTTCACCGGGTTTTGTCCCGGCATGCCGTCCCTTCCTCCTGTATAAGGAGGGCCGGCTCCGCGCCTCGAGGCTTGACGGCGCTTCGCCAATTCGGACTCTCTCGAACGCCTGTTCAATTCTGAACAGACGCCCGGACCGACCCGGGGTAACTTGCAAGCGCCGGGGGTGGGCACCGGGGGGAATCGATGACCCCCACGAGCGCGACCGGACCCCGAGGGGCGGGGGCACGGGCCCGCTGGGTTGGCCCGATTTGGGCTCGCTCGTCTTTCCGGATTCACTCTCCCACACGATTCTCAGTGGACACGTGTCCCGTGTCCACGTATTATGTGGAGGTGAATGTGACTCTTTCTATTGAAGATAAGCTAGTACGGCGCGCGAGAGCGGTCGCGCGGCGGAGAGGGATGTCCCTCAACCAGCTCATCCGGGACTTCCTCGAGGAGGCCACATCCGACTCGGACCCTGGCAGGGTCGCCGCCGAGTTCGAACGGCTCTGGTCCGAGGACGAGGGGGCGTCGGGCGGCTGGGAGTGGAACCGCGAGGAGATCCATGACCGATCGAAGCTTCGTTGACACGAACGTCTTCGTCTACGCAGACGATCGGGATGCGGGGGAAAAGCGCACTCGGGCCAGGACACTCCTCGGCCGAGTGCTCCGCGAACCGGGCACGGTGGTCTCGACTCAAGTGCTGCAGGAATACTTCGCCACGGCCACACGAAAGCTGGGCCTTCCAGCCATCGCGGCGCGCCGGAGGGTGGCCATCCTCGGTCGTCTCGATATCGTCACGATGGGACTCGACGACGTGTTGGGGGCCATCGATCTCCACCGACTCCACTCCTTGTCGATCTGGGATGCGCTGATCGTCCGCGCAGCTCTGATCGGTGGCTGCCAGACCCTGTACACCGAGGATCTACAGGACGGGCAGCGCTTCGAGTCGCTCCGGGTCGTCAACCCTTTCGCGGCCTGACGCTCCCCCGGCGCCGGCTCAGTCGACCCGCACAACCAGCCGTCCCGTCGCGGTCTGGCCGTACCGGTCGGTTCGCTCGACCCTGACGAGGTACGTTCCCGGTGTCTCGTACCGGTGGTCGGTCTCGGCGTAGCCCAGGGGGTCGTGCTGGCGTGTGTGGTCGGACTTCGTGGTCACCGGCGGCGAGCCGTCGCCAAAGTCCCAGGTTTCTTCACCATGGGTGGTGCGGAAAGTTCGCACCTTGAAGGTGACCTGGTACCCGGGGCGGATGTTCCAGGTGGGAGCGTAGGTGGGGTGGATGGTCGGGGGCAGCCGGTCGGGATGCGCCTCGTCGACGACCTGGACGATGGCGAAGTCGTGGTCGGTGTGTCCCGCGGCGTCGGTGACCTTCAGGATCTCGGCGTACGAGCCCGCCGTGGCGTAGGTCCGCTGGACCTTTGCGCCTTCGGCGGTGGTGCCGTCTGTGAAGGTCCACTCGTAGCTCAGGTGGCGTCCCACTGATCTCGATCCGTCGAGGTCCACCGTCTGACCGCTCCACAGGAACTGGTGGGGCCGCGCCACGGCTCGCACCTTCGGCGCGTATTGTTCCTGGTAGGCCTGCCAGAGGAACGCGTATCCCTCCTGGATGCCGTAGCGCCCCGAGGGCTGCGGGGCCTGAATGTCGAAATGGAGGTGGCTCCAGCCCCCACTGCCGCCCTCCTTGCCCAGCAGACCGATCTTCTGTCCCATCCGGACACGTCGGCCGGGACGCACCTCCGGCTCGATGCTCTTCATGTGGCTGTATAGATAGA
>CAXMOH010000140.1:0-3505 GCA_964194855.1 uncultured Hyphomicrobium sp. | reverse complement strand
ACCGAGCGGCGGCACTCAGCACCGGAAGCGATGCCGGGGCCGGCGAAGACGAGAGGAACACGCGTCGAGCGATCCCAGAGGGTGTTCTTGCCGGAGATCAGCTTCTCGCCCAGGTGGTACCCGTGGTCGGACCAGAGGACGACGATCGTGTCGTCCGCTCGCCCGCTCGCCTCGAGCGCGTCCAGGACGCGGCCGACCTGGCTGTCGACGAAGGAAGTGGCCGCCAGATATGAGCGGACGATGTTCTTCCACTCACCCGCCTCCTCGAGGAACCGCAGGCGCGGCTCGGGCAGCGTCCAGTGCAGGTACCAGGAGAAGCGCGGCGTGTCGGCCCGGTCGTCCCTGAGCATCGGGGGCAGGACGATGGACTCCTCCGGGTACATGTCGTACCACTTCTGCGTCACGTAGAGCGGCACGTGGGGCAGGAAGAAGCCGACCGAGAGGAAGAAGGGCTCCTCCGGGCGAGCGTGGAGCTGCTCCACCGCCCAGTCCGCCACGATCCAGTCGCCCTTGTCTTCGTCCCTGTGGGGGAACGTTCCCCAGTCCATGAGGGGATGCGGCGACGGCGTGTCGACGAGCTTCTCGTCCGGTTTCGCCCCCACTCCGGCAGGCGGGCCGATCACATGGAACTCGTCGTCTTCCTCCTGGCGTCCGTAGCTGCCGTGATAGATCTTGCCCGTCGAGTACGTGCGGTAGCCGTGCCGGGCCAGGTACTGCGGGAGAGAGACAACGTCCTTCCACTCCCCGATGTCCCGGAACCAGGGCGAGAGTCCGTAAACACCCGTCGTCGAGGGACGCAGGCCCGTCATGAGGCTCGTGCGGGACGGATTGCACAAGGGCGACTGGGCGTGGGCGTTCGTGAAGAGCGTTCCCCGCCGAGCGAGCGCGTCGATGTCCGGGGTCCGGGCCTGAGGGTGGCCACCGAGGGCCCCGATCCAGTCGTTCTGATCGTCGATCGCGATGAACAGTACGTTCGGTCTCGCCGGGTTGGGCCCTTCCGAGGCCGTGCTGCAGGAGAGCGCTGCGGCGGCGAGAGCGGCGAGGAGGGGGGGGCGCATGAGGGTGCCAGTATAGATCGACCTCGCGACGTCGCTACATCCGGAATCGCAATCCCTTTCCTGGCCCGGCCCTTCGTGACTGCTGATAGAATTCCCTCCGACCCGGCCACTCGATTGGCCTCGACCGCCGCGGCCCGGAGTGCACCGCACCGACGGCGAACTCCAGAGGGAGCAGGAGGGTGACATGCTGGAGCTCAAGAAGGGCATCGACATCCTTGGGAATATCGGAGGCGTCAAGACCATCGAGGACGCCCGCTCCGTCTTCGAGAAGACGATGGACGAGGAGAGTCTCGCCAAGATCGGCAGGATCAAGAACGAGGATGCCCTGCTGAAGATCGCCAACGCCATCGCGATGCTCGAGCCGGACCGGGCCTGGGTGAACTCGGGCTCGGAAGCCGACGTGGCCTTCATTCGGAAGCTGAGCATCGAGAAGGGCGAGGAGGCGTCCCTCGCCATCAAGGATCACACGATCCACTTCGATCTTCCCAAGGAGCAGGGGCGCATCGTCGATCGGACCTTCTACATCGTCAACGACGACGAGGAGATCTCAGTTCTCGGGAAGAAGACCCCCAGGGCGGAGGCCAACGAGTACCTGAAGAAGTGGATGCGCGGCCTCGCCCGGGGCAAGACGCTGATGATCGGCTTCTACAACCGCGGTCCGGCGGGCGCCCCGGCCACGATCCCCGCGCTGGAGATCTCCACATCGACCTACGTGATGCACAGCGCCACGATCCTCTACCGAAACTCGTACAACACGTTCGACGACGAAGCCGAGCGAACCGGTGTCTTCTTCACCAACGTTCACGCGGAGGGCGAGAACCGGCCCGAGGATCTTCCAAACGCTCGAGTGTTCATGGATCGCAGCTGGCTCACCACCTTCAGCGTCTTCTGCACCTACGCGGGCAACACCCTGCTGATGAAGAAGGGCAATCACCGCTTTGCGGTGGACCTGGCGACGTACTTCCAGCAGGGACAGCAGCTCTCCGAGCACATGTTCATCACCGGACTGACGGGGCCGGATGGCCGGAGAACCTACTTCGCAGGTGCAGCGCCCAGCGGGTGCGGCAAGACGACGACCGCCATGGTCGGCACGGACTTCGTCGGCGACGATCTCGCCCAGATGTGGATCGCCGCGGACGGCACCCTGCGTGCGGTCAACCCCGAGAAGGGGATCTTCGGTATCGTCGCCGACGTCAACCGCGAGGGCGATCCCTACCTCATGAAGTGCCTGCGAG
This sequence comes from uncultured Hyphomicrobium sp., assembly GCA_964194855.1. Lineage (GTDB taxonomy): Bacteria > Acidobacteriota > Vicinamibacteria > Fen-336 > Fen-336 > JAJDNS01. The sequence continues at coordinate 1,212 of CAXMOH010000140.1, read as the reverse complement.
AGCCGGGCACGGAGGTCATCTTCTCCAACGTCCTGGTCGACGCCGACAAGGTGCCCCACTGGGTGGGCAGCGGCGAGGAGGCTCCGAAGAAGGGCGTGAACTTCCAGGGAGAGTGGTTCGAAGGGAAGACGGACGACGAGGGCAAGCCCGTGCCCATCTCCCATCCCAATGCCCGAGCGACCCTCGCCAACGACGCCATCGAGAACTACAACGAGACCGTGGCCGAGGACCCCAGCGGCGCGCACATCAAGGTGATCACCTACAGCGGGCGCGACAGCGACACGATGCCGCCCATATGGGTGGCGAAGAGCCCGGATTACGGTGTGGTGATCGGGGCCTCGATCGTGTCTGCGGCGACGGCCACGGAGGTGGGCGCGTCGGGCGTCAAGCGGCAGCCCTGGGCCAACGCGCCCTTCATCCCCGGCGCCCTCGCCGACTACATGCACGCGCAGTTCGAGCTGTTCAACTCCGAGAAGCTCCATGACAAGCCCGTCATGGCGGGCCTCAACTACTTTCTGACCGAGGGCGCCCGCGGGGGCGAGGGCAAGGCGCTGCTGGGCGAGAAGCGGGACGTGAAGGTCTGGCTGGGCTGGCTCGAGAGACGCGCTCACGACGAAGTGGAGGCCATCGAGACGCCGATCGGCTACCTCCCGAAGTACGACGACCTGAAGGCCCTCTTCGAGGAGATCGGCAAGGAGTACCCGCGGGAGCTCTACGACAGACAGTTCTCCTTGTACGTCGACAACATCCTGGCCCGCATCGACCTCCAGAAGGAAGCCTACGGCAAGGAGACGGACATCCCGCCGCGGCTGTTTGAGGTCTATGCCGAGCAGCGCCAGGCGCTACTGGACCTCAAGGAGAAGTGCGGATCCGTCGCCACACCCGACCAGCTCGCTGGGGTCGCCGCCTAGCCCGTACGCGTTCAGGCCGTCGGAAGCCCGATTGCAGCCAGCAGCTCGACGAAGGCCGGGTGGGAGTGGAGGCGCCGGAAAGCCGACCGCATCCCGATCCAGGAGAGCTCGGGCGAGCGCTCGCGCCGGGCCTCCTCGAGCCACGACAGCGCCTCGGCGGTCTCTCCCAGGCCGGCGCTCACCTCGGCGATGAGCACCGCCGAGACGTACTTCTCCTGGCGTCGCTCTTTCAGCTCGTGGAGGATCTGACCCGCGCGGTCTCTATCGCCGGCCTCGGCGTAGGCGTGACCGAGCCCGGCCC